>JBDLHZ010000173.1:0-5931 GCA_039715135.1 Verrucomicrobiota bacterium | reverse complement strand
AGCCGATTTGAAAAGTGCGAACATCATGGCCGAAGACACGCTGGAAGGGGAACGCGAGTGCGGCAAAATGGTCGCGGAATTCAAGGGCAATGTCCTGCGCGTGCCACCGAAAAGCTTTGGCCACACCGTCTTGCGGTCGGTAAACCACGAATGAACTCGAATGTGAGAATACATTTGGAGAGCCGCTTTCTGCCTTTCGGCAGTGAAGCGGCGCTACATCTGCTTGCGGCATAAGTGTAGCAACGCTTCACCCCGAAGGGGAAAGCGTTCCCCGGAATTCGGCTATGAAGCTTAAAGAAGGAGCAAACCATGAAAAAACTATTGTTCGGAATAATCATCGCATCCATGGCGCTTGCCAGTCATGGAGGGGAAACCAATGGGTTCAACGGACTGGGTTTGAACATGGGCAACCTCTATCGGATGTCCGATGCACAATCGCGATCCATCAGCCCCGAAAACTTTACCGGTGAAAAGGGAAAGGGCGGAATGGCCACCCTTAAGGAAGGAAACGCGGCCAATGCGGCCAGCGAACTGGGTCAGGGCTGGAAGGTCAATCCATACATCTTTATCGAACCCGGCAAGGAATTCACGCTGGCAGACATCCAGGGCGAGGGAGCCATCCAGCATATCTGGATGACGCCGGTTTGCGACTACCGGTTGAACATTCTCCGTTTCTACTGGGACGATGAAGCGGAACCCTCCGTCGAGGTTCCGGTCGGCGACTTTTTTGCAGCGGGGTGGGGCATGGGATTCGAGCCCTCCATCCAGTCGCTGGCCGTTTGCGTGAACCCCAGGAGCGGATTCAACTGCTACTGGCAAATGCCCTTCCGCAAGCGGTGCCGGATCACCATGGAAAACATGGGTGCCGAAAAAACGAGGCTCTACTATCAGGTCGACTATGCCCTGACGGATATTCCCGACGATGCCGCCTACTTCCATGCGCGGTTTAATCGAATACACCCCGTACCAGACAAAGAGGACTACATCATCGCCGACAACATCAAAGGCAAAGGGCACTACGTAGGAACCTACATCGCCCGCGGAGCCTATGACAAGGGGTGGTGGGGCGAAGGCGAGATCAAGTTCTTCATGGACGGCGATAAAAAATTCCCCACCATCTGCGGCACCGGCGAGGAGGATTATTTTTGCGGCTCCTACGGCTATAATGGACGACGCGACGAAGACGGAAAGCCTGTGTTTGATGAATTCGACAGTCCCTACACGGGCTATCACTATTTCCTCGATGATCCGAAAATCTCGTACCAGATGAAGATCGGACAGTATCGCTGGCACATCCTCGATCCGATCCGCTTCGAAGCCGACCTGAAGGTGACGATCCAGAGTCTGGGATGGAAGGACGGCGGGAAGTACAAGCATCTTGCGGACGACATGGCCTCCGTCGCCTTCTGGTACCAGCAGGAACCCCACAACCCGTTCCCGGATCTGCCGTCCAAGGAAAAGCTGATCATCAAGAAGGAAAACCCCAATCCGCAGAAACAGTAGGAACCGGCGCAAAGCTGAGATAGAAAAGTGTAGAGAACGTTTAACCGGAACGAAGTGGAGGAAAACGTTGCCAGCATCAGAAACGCATCGCCTCCCTTCGGATAGGCGATCACTACACCTCCTTGGCGATTCCTTCTTTTGTGCAATGAGAAAAAATAAGATGAAACCACTCATGCATATTGTTACCGCGCTTTTCGCTGGAGGCCTGCTAATGAACATCGTCCGCGCCGCTGAACAGGGGGAAGGCTACTACCAGTTTCCGGAAGAAAGTCCCAAAACCAAGTATGTCCCGTCCTTGAAGGAGGGGCAGACCGAGGCCGGATACTACCGTGACGAACTGGATAATCTCTACAAGCTCGACAGTTTCAAGGCGATGAAGAATTCCTATGTCCTCGGTCTTGAAACCTTTTGCAATCTTCCGCGCATCATCCCCGATGGCGGACGCTATACGTTGCTGGATGTCGAGGGGCAGGGCTCCCTGCGCCATATATGGGAAACCCGTGGCCCCGACACGGCGGAATTCGAGTTTGAAATGTTTGTCGACGGCGAAAAGACGCCGGGCATCAAGGGGCGTTTTGAAGATCTTATCGCAGCGGCGCAGCGCGCCAGGCAGCCCTATGTCCTCAATCCCGGCGGAACCATCCCGAAGCAGAGCCACAACTTTTATCTTCCCGTCCCGTTCGAAAAGTCGCTCCGAATCGACATCGCCAACCTCCAGCATGCGGACGGGTTGGTCTTTCTCCAGCTGGACTATCGCCTCGAAGACGATTCCATGAAGGGCGTGAAGCTCGTTCAAAAAGGCGAGGACTCAAGAATCACCCTGACCTATGAAGGTTCAAAGCAACCCGCTGCTTCGCCCACGATTAAAACCCAAGCCAGCCAGCACATCATCAAAGGGAATGGCGAATTTACGGTCGAGGGGCCGGCCATCATCCGCAAATTTGCGCTTTATCACACTTGCACAGGTGTGAGAATGAACGTCTTCTTCGACGATGAGCCGACTCCCGCGATCGAAGTCGACATGGCCGACTTTTTCGGGCCGTTCAAGGGATCGGCCTTCGGCGGCAAAGCCTGCTATCTGCCGATGCCCTTCGCTAAAAAGATGAGGGTGGTTGTATTCGGTGCGAGCGACGAGGATGAGTGGAATTTCGACATTGAATCCGAGCCGGTTCCGGCAATGGAAAAAGGCTGGGGATATTTCCATGCCCGCAGCGAACATCTTTCCGGAGCCAGCGGGTATGACCAGTTCCAGGTGCTCAACACCACCGGACACGGCAAGTGGATCGGCATGTCGCTCTACAACACCCAGCATGACCATGGCGGCGGTGACTTTGCCGTGATCGATGGCGGCACCGCCAAGCCCTCGTTCCTTCACGGTATCAACGGCGAGGACTATTTTTCCTTCGCCTTCTTCGGCCAAGGCGAAAACTTTCCCTACTCCGAAGCCTTTGCAAACGATGTGGGTCGCATGCGGCTCCACCTCGAAAACCCCTATGTCTTCAACGAATCCATCAGCCTCTCGTGGGGCGTCACCAAAGGCGTCAACCCGCGCAGCGTGGCCTACTGGTATCAGGAAGATGCCAAGAGCAAGGTTCTTTCGGCGGAGCAGGCGAGGGGGCTAAAGTGGAAGGTCTTCGGTCCCGTCGGCGTTCCCGTGCTCACGGACGGCAACACGCCCGATACTTCGGATGCGGAAAAGCTCTTCGCCGCCCTACCGCCCGAGGCCGACCTCGATGCGGGCAAGCCTTTCGATGCCCAGCACATCATGTTTTCCAAAACCAACACGGGTTTGTTCAATGGCTGGGCTGAGCAATATGCCATCGGCAGTCATTTAAACCTGATGTATATCTACGGCCACGCCATGGATCTGCACGACCACATGCACATGGGCTACTATGCACGATGCATGATGGCGAAAACGGAGTTTACCGTTGACAAGGCGCAGCGCGTAAAGCTCCAGCTTTCCTACGACGATCCGCTGGTTGTGGAAGTCAACGGCAAGAAGGTTTTTGAGGACATGGAACTGCGCAGAGGCTTCACCACCCAAGCCTTCGATTCCATCCTCAAGGAAGGCCAAAACAAAATCGTGGTCCGGATGCTCGACACGCCCAACAACAACACCTGCTGGGCGGGAATATCCCTCCGCGTTCTCGATGCGCAGGGCAACGAAATCGGTCTGGTTAGGTAATTCCGGTTGCGGGGCGGGGAAGCCGGCTCGCCGGAATTTCCTGTTGCAAAGATCCGTCGGCTTATGGATATTGCTTGCACATGTCCAAGGAAAATATATCCACAGCGCCAAAGTCCAACGACCGGCTAAAGATGTCCTACCTCTACAGCGGCACTGCGGTCTACCAACCCGGCGAGGTTCTCGGTCCCCGCATATTGGAGGATTTCGAGGCGGTAATGATCATCGACGGGCACCCCCGCTATGAGACACAACAGGGGAAATTCCATTTGGAACCGGGGTCGATCATGATTGGCCGGCCCGGTACGCGCGAAACCTACTTCTGGGATACCGAAAACCAAACCCGCCACGCCTATTTCCATTTCGGCCTCGAGGAGATCCCTTCCGACTGGCCGGATCCCGCCGATTGGCCCGACTGCCAGCTTGATCCGGAACGGGGCGTGGGCGAACTGTTCCGGCACATCGTCGAACGGGCGGCGCGGCATTCCGATTGGCCGACAAAGCGCCCTGCGGTTTCCGACAACCGGATATTCGAAGCCTTCCTCGAACTCTACATCAACCCGGACGGATCGTCTGGCGAGGAGTCGGCGCCGCACGAGTTTTCCGAACCGGTGCGCCGTGCCGCCAAATATGTGCGCGAACGGCTAGACGAACCCTTTTTCCGTCCGTTCTCCCTCGCCGACCTGGCCCAGGCGGCCAATGTCTCGCCCGCGCACCTGTGCCGTGTTTTCAGCAAGGAACTGGGTATTCCGCCCTTGAAGGCGTGCCGGTTGATGCAATTCCAACTGGCCATCCCCTTGCTGGCCCGCTCCAACCTCGGCATCAAAGCCATTGCGGAGCGCTGCGGCTTCCCGGACCAGCTCCATTTTTCGCGCAGCTTCACCCGTACCTTCGGAGACTCCCCGAGCCAGCTGCGCAAAAAAATGCAAAACGGAACACCCCCTCCGCATCCCCTGCCGCACTCATACCTGTTCATGCCGCGCCTGCACTGGTAGGCGGTTTCGCGGCGCAGTGTTTTTTGCGCGTTCGATTGCGACGGTGTCACCGCACTCCAGAATATTACGCAAACTTTATGGTTGCTCTGTTTATCCATTCAAAATGACGAAGAGCCAACTTTATCCATACACAGGCAAATTATGGTCATGTATATTTCGCCAACACCCCCGAATTACGGCTCTATTGCAAATTATAGAGCGCATTTTCTACAAAATTCACCGCAGATGTGCAAATTTTATCCATACTGTAGCCATTTGGAGCCATAGACATTTTTCCCGTCCTCGGATAATTTATCTCCTTGTAATAGGTGGTTTGGCGGCGCGGTGCCGCTAGCGAGAGTGCAACAATCGGCGGCATGGTGTCGCCGATACAACAAGGAGAGATAGATGAAGAAGATAATCATGACAATCGCCGTTCTGGCGGTTGCAGGCATGGCGGCAAATGCCACCGAGCTGTTTGTCGGTCGGACTGACGGCCTAAACGAGTTCAGCTATGCCGAGACGGCCGGAGCCAACAACGACTACACTCCCAACGGCTGGGCGGGCTTCGCCCCCAGTGTAACAGGCGTGGCCGCCGACAGCGGTGGTGGCGTGCATGTGGCCCACACGACCGGTTTGTCCCACTTCAGCTGGAACGGTACGGCGTTTACCGCAGACGGTTACGTTGGCTGGACCGGTGGTGCAACAGGCGTTGCGATCGCATCCGATGGAACGATCATTACCACCCAGGGTGGCGGAATGAACGCATGGACCTATACCGGCAGCGGTTATACGTCGGTGCCTGGCGGTGGTGATGGTACTGGGTACATTGGTTTTGCCGGTGCACGCGATCTGACGATCGATGCCGCGGGCTACATCCATGTCCTCCATGATGGCGGGCTGTCTGCCTTCACCCAGAGTGGCGGTGCGCTCACGGCAGTGGCTGGCGGATACCACGGCGGGATTGTGAACGGCAATTCCATCTTGGCCGATGGAAGTGGAAACATCTTTGCGGCACGGGATAGTGGAATCAACGCCATTACGTTTAATGGATCAAGCTACGGCCTCGGCGGCTGGTGGGGCATTGGCTCAACCGATCTGGCGGTCAGCTCCGATGGAACGCTCTTTGCAACCATGACAGGAGTCGGCCAGCTCACCTCCGTAACGTATAATGGTGCTAACTTTACCCAGACTGGTTATGTGGGTATGCCTGGTGCAGCTGCAGTGTTTGTTGACTCGGAAGACAATATCCATTTGGGCAAGGGTGAT
>JBDLHZ010000172.1:0-6012 GCA_039715135.1 Verrucomicrobiota bacterium | reverse complement strand
GCCCGCCCGGCCGCGTTGCTCGTCAAGGCTGCCGGAAAGTACGAGTGCGATATTTTCATTGAAAAAGATGGAAACAAGGTTTCCTGCAAGAGCATCATGGGATTGATGACGATAGAAGGCTACCCCGGCAGCACCATTCAGGTGAGCGCATCGGGGGCGGATGCCCGGGAGGCCATGGCCGAAATCGAGGAATTGTTTGCCAACAAGTTTTACGAGGACTGATCCCCGTGGCTGGAAAACGCGAAAAGAAAGAGATTGTTTTCAAGGGAATCGGGGTTTCCCCGGGCATTGCGGTCCAGCAAGTCCAGATCCTCTGCCCCCAAACCCAGCACGCCGTCCAGCGCAGCATCGGCCCCGAAGAGGTTCCCCTTGAAATCTCGCGCTTCGAAGAGGCGCTTATCGCCACCCACGACCAGATCAAGCAGATCCAGAAGCAGATGGCCGAGGTGCTGGGCGATGAACATGCCAGTATCTTCGATGCCCACATGCTGGTGGTCGACGACCGCTCCTTCATTGAAGATGTCATTCGCACCGTAAAAAAAGACCTGGTGAACGTTGAGCCCGTGCTGCAGGCGGAGGCCAACCGCTATGCCGAGATGCTTTCAAAGGTTGACGATGCCTATCTATCCGAACGGGCGGTCGATATCCGTGATGTCACCAGGCGCATCATGGCCAACCTGGCTGGTGAAACATTGGATCAGATGACGCGGGTCACCGAGTCCTGCATTGTTGTTGCCCACGACCTTTCACCATCCGACACCGCGAGCATCGACAAGAAACTGGTGCTTGGATTTGTTACCGACCTTGGAAGCGCGACCTCCCATACCGCCATCATGGCCAAGGCGCTCGAGGTTCCCGCCGTTGTCGGGCTGCACAACATCACTACTGCGGTTTCCGCCGGCGACACCATCCTGATCGATGGTGCCCGGGGGATGGTCTACGTCAACCCCACGGCCAAGCGCTTGGTAGAATATAAGAAACGCGCCGAGGAACAGGAACATATTCTCCACGAACTCGATACCTTGCGCGACAAGCCTTCCGAAACCATAGATGGCTATTTGGTGCCGTTGTCGGCGAATATTGAATTGCTCGAAGAGCTTGATGCTGTCGGTGCCCGCGGTGCCAAGGGGATTGGTCTTTTTCGCACCGAGTTCCTTTTTCTCGGAAGCGACACCTTGCCGGACGAAGACGAGCAGGCTGCGGCATATGAACGGGCGGCCAAAACCCAACACCCTTCCGCCGTTGTGATCCGGACGCTGGATCTCGGCGCCGACAAGTTGCCGGCCAGTTTTGAAAAGCCCGATGAACTGAACCCGTTCCTGGGTGCCCGGGCCATTCGCTTGTGCCTTTTGCGCCCCGAACTGTTCAAGACGCAACTGCGCGCAATCCTGCGCGCGAGCGCGTACGACAATGTGCGGATCATGTATCCCATGATCTCGTGCGTGCTGGAGGTGATCGAGGCGAATGCGCTGCTGCGCCAGTGCATGGATGAACTGCGGGAGGAAGGGGTTGCGTTCAACAAGGATATACAGGTCGGCACCATGATCGAAGTGCCGTCCGCCGCGCTTATTGCCGACATCATTGCGCCGCATGTCAGTTTTTTCAGCATTGGGACAAATGATCTGATCCAGTACACAATGGCGGTGGATCGGGGCAATGAAAATGTGGCCCACCTCTACAAACCGGCGCACATGGCCATCATCCGGTTGATTGACCACGTCGTGAAAGTCAGCCATGAACATGGTCTTTGGACATGTGTCTGCGGACAAATGGCATCCGATCCGCTTTTTGTTCCGTTGTTGATTGGGCTTGGCGTCGATGAATTGAGTGTAAGCCCTTCCCAGGCCCCGATGATCAAGGATGTGATCCGCAAGCTGTTCTATTCCGGTGCGATGGAATTGGCTCGCAAAGCGCTTAAATCCTCCACCAAGGAATATGTGGAACAACTCTGCCGCGAGATGATCGAGCAGGTCGCCCCCGAAGTCCTCGAACTCTCCGAGTAGGGAATGTAGTGGCGGCTCTCAGAGCCGCTGGCGTTTCCAAGAAACGCCGCTACAACCCAGCGGCATTTTTCGCCCCACCCATGCCGGGTAGGTATTTCGTACTCGTCCTTCCTCCTCGTCCTCGAAAAACGGATCGAGTTCGATGGACGAGGACGATGATACCTGACAATTCAAACATGACAGTGTACTAGTTCAGGTTTTCGATGAATTTTGCCAAATAGATCCATGCCGAGACAACCTGTTGGTAGGCGTGGGTGTAGGCGGCCGCATGTTCGTGGCCGAGCAGTTCGCTGAAGAACGCAAGCTTCGGGGAACCCACCAGCACCATCCAGATACCGATCACCAGCACGTTCATCAGGTAGATGATCGCATAGGAAAAAATCCGGCCATGCTCCTGGATATCCGGTTGCTGCTCGGCAAGCATGTTCAGTGTGAACGTGATGTGGAATGCCCAGGTGAAACCCACCGCGCCGAGCCACCACGCCTTGTAGGGTTCGGTGTCGATCCAGATGCCGGCAAGATAGTAGGCGGCAATCACAAGAAAGGCATAGAACGGGAAAAAATAGGGGGCAAGGGTGATGACGAAATTGGTCTTCGACAGCTCCACATGGCCGCCATTCCTATCCACTTTGAGTTTTCCAACGCGGCCACCCATCATCAGTGCCCACATGGCATGGGTCAACTCGTGCCCGAACACATAGGTGCGGGAAGGCCGGGGCAGCAGGAAATAGATCGCCACCCAAAGCGCAAACCCGGCGGGCAGCGCCCATGCCCCGAAGCCGTCCAGCGCCTCTCCCGAAAGCTGGTAGAGATTGTAGGTCGCCACCGAAACCGCCCAGCAGGCGGGTAGCAGCAGGATTCCGATCAGCATTTTGAGAAACTTGAGCATCGCTATATCCGTTCAAGGACAAAGCCGGTGCGGGCGGGAATGTAGATATTGATCTGGTTGCGGTCGTGCCGGCCGTCGTTGAACGCATGGCTTTCGTAGGTCTGTTCGCCCTGGACACTGTCGTGGCCGCCGAATTCGGGGGCATCGGTGTTGAGGACGAGGCGGTAGGTGCCGGGCGGAACGTCGATGGGGTAGTCGGTGAATGATTTGTTGGGGTGGAAGTTGAGACAGAAGGTCAGGCCGTGGTGCTCGTAGGCCATGAATTTATCGCCTTCGTTGACGAGCCGCTGCTGGACGGGTTCGCTGCCGACGATTCCGCGTTCACGAACGAGGTTGACCATGGCTTGGTCGAAGTCGGCGAGGGCGTGGAACTTGAGTTCCGGGTTGTCGCGCAGGCTCCATTGGCGGCGGGCGTAGTGGTACGACCAGCCATTGCCTTCTCGGGGAAAGTCGATCCATTCGGGATGGCCGAATTCGTTGCCCATGAAGTTGAGGTAGCCGTGCGCCGCCGCGCCGATGGTGGCGAGGCGCGCCATCTTGTGCAATGCGAGTCCCCGGTCGACCACGAGGTTCCGGTCGTCGCGGTGCATGCTATGGTACATCTCCTTGTCGATAAGCTCGAAGATGAAGGTCTTGCCGCCAACGAGGGCTTGGTCGTGCGATTCGACATAGCTGATGACCTGTTCGTCGGCCCGGTGGTTGGATAGTTCGTGGTAGAGCCAGCCCATGCTCCAGTCGTCGTCGGAAATGTCGTTGGCGAGCTTGAACCAAAGATCCGGCACGCCCATGGAGAGGCGATAGTCGAATCCGCATCCGCCTTCCCCGGCAGGTGCAACGAGGCCGGGCATGCCGGAGACGTCTTCGGCGATGGTGATGGCGGCGGGGCGCACCTTGTGGATGAGGTCATTGGCGAGGGCGAGGTAGGCAAGCGCATCGAGGTCGACCGAGCCGTCGAAGTAGCAGGAATAGTCGGTAAAGGCGGTGCCGAGGCCGCGGTGGTGGTAGAGCATGCTGGTGACGCCGTCGAAGCGGTAGCCGTCGAAGTTGAACTCGTCGAGCCAGTAGCGGGCATTGGAGAGCAGGAAGTGGAGAACCTCGGGCTTGGCGTAGTCGAAGCAGCGCGAGTCCCATGCATCGTGGTCGCCGCGGTCGCCGTTGTGGAAATATTGGTAGAGTGTGCCGTCGAAGCACGAGATGCCTTCCTCCTCGTTCTTCACGGCATGCGAGTGGACGAGATCCATGATGACCGCTAGACCGGCCTCGTGGCAGGCGTCGACAAGTTCCTTTAGCTCCTCGGGGGTACCGAAGCGCGACGAGCAGGCGAAAAAATTGGAGACGTGGTAGCCGAAGGAGCCGTAGTAGGGGTGCTCCATGATGCCCATGAACTGGACGGTGTTGTAGCCCATTTTGACGATGCGCGGCAGGATCTTTTCCTTGTATTCGAGGTAGGAGCCCACCTTTTCCCCTTCCTGCGCCATGCCGATATGCGATTCGTATACGAGCGGCGCGCCAACCGGGGTTGCCGGGTTCGGGGATTTCCAGATGTAGGGTTGCTCCGGCCGCCAGACCTGTGCGCAGAAGACATGTGTTTCGGGGTCCTGCACGGCACGGCGGGCATAGGCCGGAAGCCGGTTGCCTTCGCCGCCGGGCCAATACAGCTTTAGTTTGTAGAGGTCGCCATGCTTGACCTTGTCTGCGGGAAGTTCGGTTTCCCAAACGCCGTGCCTGTCGCCATAGTGCAACGCGAATTCATCGAGCTGTTGCCAATTGGAAAAATCGCCGACGAGGTAGACGGCGGTGGCGTTGGGTGCCCACTCGCGGAAGACCCATTTTTCGTCGCGGAAATGCAGACCATAGTATTCGTGCGCGTTGGCGAATTCATCCAGGGACATGTTTCCGCCGGTCAGGCGGTTTCCCAGATACTGGATATGGTCGGCGCGTTGCTGCAACCGATCCAGATAGGGTTCCAGCCACGGATCGTCGGAAAGCTTCGCGAGATCGGGGTTTCTCATGGCACTCCTACTTCTTGGCGTTCTCGAATATCTCGTCGACGAGTGGGCGGTTGAGCATCCGCTGGTAGATATCGATGTAGGCTTGCGCCGTCACGGCGTGGTTGAAGCGCTTCGTGCTCTCCTCCATGATCCGGCCAATCTGGGCGCTGCGCACCTGCTTGTCGAGCCGGTAGAACTCCATCGCCTGGTCAATGGCCCAGGCGAGGCCGCCGGAGTCGTAGGTCTCGAAAAGGAAACCATTGCCGGTGTTTTGTTCGGTGTCCACATTGTCGATCGTGTCGTGGAGTCCTCCGGTATCGTGGGCGATGGGGAGGGAGCCATAGATTGAACTCATCATTTGCGGAAGCCCGCATGGTTCGAACAACGAGGGCATGAGCAGGAAGTCGGAGGCGGCGAAGCCAATGTGGGACAGACCTTCCTCAAAGTTGCAGACGGCGACGCGCTTGTAGAGGTTGTGGTGGTGTGCGATGCCGTGGAAGACCTGCTGGTAGGCGCCGTTGGCGACGAATACGACCTGCAGGCCGTCATCCCAGTATTTGTCGACGGTGCGGTAGAGGATCTCCGCAACAAGCTGGCAACCCTTCTGGACCGGGTCGAGACGCGATGGCCAGAAGAACATCGGTGCGTCGGGATTTACTTCCAACCCGAGGCGTTCCTGCAACTGCACCTTGTTGTTGCGCTTGGCGTCGAAGTGGTTGGCGACACTGTAGTTTTCAATCAAATATTCATCGGTTTCGGGGTCGGCCGAGGCATCCGGGGAGTTGAGGATGCCGGTTGCGCACCCCGCCTGGTATTTGCTTGCCGCTTCCCACTGGATGTTGGGCGGTACAAAAGCGTGCTGGTTGTCGACGATCTCCTTCATGAAGGTCGGGCTGACGGTGTTGATGAAGTGCGAGCTGAAAATGCCGCTGCAAAGCATGTCGACCGGATTGTCGTTGCGGCTTTCCTCGTAGTTGTAGGGGGGCCAGCTGTAGTAGAGGTTGCTCCAGAATTCCGCGGCATCGATGCCGGTGTCTTCAATCTGCGCCAGCGTTGCCTTGACGGTGTGGATGTTGTGGAAGGTAAAGAGGCTGGGAACGCCGAGCATGCGCGCCTCGCCGGGGATGAG
>JBDLHZ010000171.1:0-6077 GCA_039715135.1 Verrucomicrobiota bacterium | reverse complement strand
TTGTTTATCGTGGCGCCGTAGCGTGCGTTGAACACGCGGCCGATGTGCTGGTTGCTTACGCCGGTATGCAACGCGACATCCTGCAGTTGCACGGAATGCGTGTGGTTGGCCTTGATGAATTGCATGGCCCGTTCGGCGAGTTGACGGCTTCGGTCGGCATCCTTGGGCTCGGCCGATATGGACGGGGGGCGCCATCGCATCAGGTCGCACTGCTCCCTGATGAGTTCTATGTGCAGGAAGTCGAGCAGGACGGCGATCTCGTCGATGCCGCACAATGGCATGTGCGGCCGGCCCAGAAGGAGAAAGAGCTCCCGGATCGATGTTTTCATTTTTTTGGAGTCCAGATGCCCCCGACCCTTCTCTTGCGCCTTTCGCATGCGATCCACGAAAATTTCACGATTCGGACCGGCAATCTCCAGATTCATCCCGAGCATGGAGCCTTTTTCGATCGTTTTCCAGCTATGGGAGATGTCCGGGGGGATGAGCAGGCCCTGCCCGGCATTCAGGTCGAAACCGATATCTGCGATGCAGAAACGGAATCGACCCGAGAGGGCATACTCAAGCTGGAAGTCGGGATGCCGATGCATTCCCGGATTCCATCGTTCATTGTAGAAGCCCGTCCCGATATGCAGGAATTGGCAACGGATGACCAGATCTTTTAAATGCAACGGACGCATGGTTCGCTGCGCCTGTAGCAGGCGACCGTTGATCCGGCGTACGCCGCCCGGGGAGCGGAACATCTTGAGTTCATCCTGTGTAAACAATGGTTTCATGGCCATGTTCGTTTTGTGTCTGTTTTGTGCAACTCATATTCCGATTGTGCAAGCCGATGTTGTTGAATTTGTATCCATCCGGGCGCACATTACAAGCATGAAAAATATAGAGCTAGATCCACGAAACATTAATAGCGGGCTGGAGATACCGACCGACAGCTATTCCGACCAACCTTTTATTGTAAAGACAGATGATGGCGCATGGCTATGCTGCACGACGACTGGAAGCGGTGAGGAAGGGGCAAGCGGCCAGCATGTAATTTCAACGCGCAGCACCGACATGGGCAAGACTTGGTCAAAGCCGGTGCCGCTTGAACCGTCCGACGGGCCGGAGGCTTCCTACGCGGTGATGCTCAAGGTGCCCGGGGGTCAGGGGTCAGAGGTCAGGGATCAGGGGGTAGGGGTCAGGGGACAGGAGTCAGAGCAGTCCATCCAATCATCAATCATCAATCATCAATCATTAATTCCATCCGGCAGGATCTATGCGTTCTACAGCCACAACACCGACAATGTTCGCGAGGTCCGGGCGGATATTCCGGGCGGCTGTATCCATCGCGTGGACAGTCTGGGATACTTTGTATTCAAATACAGCGACGACCACGGCAAAAGCTGGTCGAACAAGCGCTACCCCATTCCGATCCGGGAATTCGAATGCGACCGCACCAACAACGAAGAGGGGCGGGTTCGAATGTTCTGGAATGTCGGCAAGCCCTTTGCCCACGACGATTGCGGATTTGTGCCCCATATCAAGGTCGGACGCATGGGACACGGGTTCTTTGCCGCCAACGAAGGCGTTTTGCTGAAGAGCGCAAACATCCTGACCGAAACCGATCCCGAAAAGATAACGTGGGAAACCCTGCCGGATGGAGAAGTGGGACTCAAAACCCCGCCGGGTGGAGGCCCGATTTCCGCCGAGCATAGTTTCAACGTGTTGAGCGACGGAAGCTTCTACTGCGTCTATCGCAGCATCGACGGCTATCCGGTCTGCACCTACAGCCGCGACGGCGGCCACACTTGGAGTACGCCCGAATACAAGAAATATGCGGATGGGAGGCGGATGAAGAACCCGCGTGCCGCCAATTTTGCGTGGAAATGCTCCAACGGCAAATACCTCTATTGGTTCCACAACCACGGCGGGCATTTTATCCGGGAAATGCTGGAGGAAACCAGCCGGGGCAACGGCCTCTCCGAATTCAACAACTGCACGCCCTATGATGATCGCAACCCGGTCTGGCTTTGCGGAGGCGTGGAGGTCGATTCGCCGGAAGGAAAGGTCATCCAGTGGTCGCAGCCGGAAATCGTGCTCTACGACGACGACCCCTACATCCGCATGAGCTATCCCGACATGGTCGAGCAAGATGGCCGGATATTCCTGACCGAGACACAGAAGGACAAGGCCCGCCTCCATGAGATTCCACCGGAACTCGTCGAGGGGCTTTGGGCGCAGTTGGGCGATGCCGGTGCATCCGTCGCGCCGAAGGAAGGGCTTCTCGTGGATTTGCCCGGAAACGGCGACAAGGTTCCGGCGGAAACCAAAATGCCAAAACTGCCGTCTTTCATCGGAAGGGATAATGAAAGTCCGGACTACCGCACCAAGGATTTGCGCAACGGCTTTACGCTGCTCCTTCAACTGCGGCTCGATTCGCTCGAAGGCGGGCAGGGCATTCTCGACAGCCGGACGGTATACGGCCAGGGTCTGTGCCTGCAAACGACTGAAAAGGGAACCATTGAAATCATCCTTAATGATGGCCGGACTGAAAACCGATGGGACTGCGATCCCGGAATGCTTGAAGCAGGAAAACTTCATCATGTGGCTGTTGTGGTCGATGGGGGGCCAAAGGTCATTAGCTTCATGATCGATGGAAAATTCTGCGATGGGGGTGAATTCCGCCAGTTTGGCTGGGGACGGTTCAGCCGTGATTTGAGAGATGCCAATGGCGACGGTGTCTTGCGCATCGGGTCGGAATTAAACGGCACGGTTGAGAGCCTGGGCATCTATAGCCGCTATCTTCGGACATCGGAAATCATCGGGAATTTTAAAGCAGAGAGGCGTGAAAATCGAAATGGCATCGAAAGAGAAATTCAAGGCGACCTGCAAATTTCGCAGATCTAACGGGATACCGGTTGACTACCTAGCCCATCTGGAAACTGATCGGAAGCTGCGTCGGCATTTGGGTTGCGATAGCGAGGAGGAACTGCTGGACAGGCTGGGTGCGGATTTCTTCTACCTGCCGAGCCGCGACATAAGCCAGAACGAAGGCTTTATGGAATACTACAAGCCGGCGCTGGATGTCACCGAGACGGAACGGACCTGCGCCTTCGGCATCCGCTGGCGGCGCGGGGCGTATGATAGCAAGTTTACGGTGGACGAGGCTATTTCCGGGCCGCTGGAAAACGCCGAAACACAAGAGGATATCCTGAACCACCGCTGGCCGACTGCGGATGACTTCGACTTTTCGCCGCTGGCGGAAATCGCGGAACGACATTCCAGCCGCGTCGTCATTGGCGGCCTCTGGTCGGGCATCATGGGCGATGCCTATCGTCTGCACGGATTCCAGAATTTCCTGATGAACGCCGCCGCCGAGCCGGAGCTGCTGAAATGCCTGATCGACCGGGTGACGGATGTCTATCTCGAATTGAACGAAGCCTATTTCAAGGCGGTCGAAGGGAATATGGATGTGTGGTTTTTCGGCAACGATTTCGGCCATCAGGGTGGCTTGCTGCTCAGCAAGGAAATGTGGAAGGACTTTTTCTTTGAAAACATCAAGCGGCTGGCGGCGTTGGCCCACGGCCATGGCCTGAAGGTGATGATGCACTCCTGCGGCGCGGTTTCGGAAATCATACCCGACCTGATCGAGGCGGGGGTCGATATCCTCGACCCGATACAGGTGACGGCGACTGGAATGGAGCCGCAAACGCTGGCCGATCAATTCGGCGGAAAGATTGTGTTCCACGGCGGGGTGGACACCCAGAACATCCTGCCGTTCGGAACCCCGGAAGAGGTTGCGGCGCATGCCCGCGAGGTTGCGGAAACGTTGAACCAAAAAGGCGGCTACATCTTCGCGCCGAGCCAGATCCTCGGCTCGGATATCCCGCTGGAAAACATTGTGGCCATGTACGAGGCGGTAAATCGATGATTTGCAGAAGGCAGGAATCAGAGGTCAGGCATCGGATTTTGAAATCCAAATCGTCTTGTTGTCCATTGTCTTGTGAAAATCCCCGAATGGAAAAAGTGAGTTGATATGGCGAAAAAAAATAGAAAGTCCGGGAAAATAACGAAGGGCATGTCGAGTGCGGTGCTGCTGAGCATTGCGATCCATGCCGCACTTTTCTTTCTCGCCGGAATGCTTGTCGTCTTCACGGTGGTGAAGAAAAAGGAGGTCGAGTTCGAGCCGCCCAAGGCGGTGGAGCGACCCAAGATGAAGCTCAAGAAGCCGAAGCCGAAGGTCAAGAAAAGCGCCCGGCCCAAGAAGGCGCAGAATATCCTGGCCAAGGTCAACCCCGTCAACATGCCGGAGATCCAGCTTCCGGAAATAGGCGGTGGCGGCTTGGGCGGTGGCCTAGGCGAGGGGATTGGCGGCGGCTTCGACACGATGCCCGACCTTAGCGAACCCACCCTCTTCGGCACGACGCAGTCGATCGGCAACGACTTTGTGGGCACCTTCTACGACATTAAGCGCGACCGCCGGGGCAAGCCCCTGTGGTCCACGGATCCGGGTGGCTGGGATTGGCGCAGCAAGATCAACAAGTTTTTTCTCCGGGGATGGGATTTCTCCGTTTTTGCGCGCTACTACCGATCCGACAAGAAGCTCTATTCAACGGGTTTCGTGGTTCCGGTGACGCTTTCTTCGCTTGTGCCGGTGGCATTTGGCCAGAAGGATGACGGTGATGGGCTTGGCGGGCTTTGGTTGCTGCACTACAAGGGGCAACTGGTGTGCCCGGCATCGCACACGAACGGCATCACCTTCCGCTTCTGGGCGGCGGCCGACGAGTTCATGGCCGTGAAGGTGGACGGAAATGTCGTTCTTGCAATGGATTGGCTCAGGGGGAACTATGGGGGGAAGATTATACCCGCGAACATGTGGAACCCGGATGCGGCGGAGTCGCGCCAATACTACAAGGGCGGAACCGCGTGCGAGGTCGGTGACTGGATCACGCTCGAACCCGGCGAAGCGGTGGAGATGGAGATGATCACCGGCGGCAACGGCGGGGCGGACCACCATATCCTGATGGTTGAGGAGCAGGGCGTGGAATACGAACTCGCCAAGCGCGGCGGCCCGCTCCTGCCAGTCTTCAGAACCACTGAATTCTCGCACGACAAGCTGGATCTTATCTACAAGGAGCTTCCAGAAGGGGAAATGTGCCTGACCAACGGGCCGGTCTTTTGCGACTACGACACCTCCGGCACGTCGGTGTCATCCATCGCACCGGAGGAACCCGAACCGGCTGCGGTGGAGGAGCCTGAAGATGGAATGCGGACGTGGATCTTGGCGGATGGCCGCTCCCTGGAGGCGGAGTTCGTGAATGTTTTCGGGGACAAGATGGTGTTGAAGAATGCCAAGGGGAAAATCAAGAAGCTCTCCTTGGAACAGTTTTCCGCCGAAGACATTGAATATGCCGAACTGGCCCGGCCGCCGGCCATCGACATCAATTTTCTGAACAGCTTGAAGACGGTTTCCTTCACCGGGGGATTCTATGATTTCCCGCCTGCCGCTCTGTGGGGACGCTATCCCGAGTTGCACGGGAACTTCGGCATCCAGCTAAAGCAGACCAGTGCCGGCGACTACAACCACGGACTCGAGGTCGACATGTTCATTGTCGGCCAGCAGTTGGAGGGGGACAAGTATCTCCTTCTCGCCCGCCAGCAATTCACCTTCAATCCGGTCGAAGAGGATCGGTTCTGTGAGTTCAGGTCGTCGAGAAAGGTGGAGCTGCAGAACTACCCGGACTACTACGGGCACATGGACCACGGCGACAAGTATGTCGGCTATGTGGTGACGGTAACGGACAAACGCGGGGAGACGATTGTGGTGAAAAGCCCGAAGAAGTGGCTGGCCGAAAACCTGGACAGCCTGAAAAAGCTCAAGGTCGGGAACTATTTCGACAAGAGCTGCACGCGCACCTTCCCCGACCGCCCCCCCTTCATCCCCATCGACGCAATACTCATCTCGAAATGAGGGCAAAAGCGGCAGTGCAACATGGGAATAGATCGATGTAGCAACGCTTCACCTGTGCAAAGCGAAGGAAAGCGTTTGGGTTGAAGGAGCGGGGATTGTGAGGAATGACGTACTCAAATGGGCGAAT
>JBDLHZ010000170.1:0-6090 GCA_039715135.1 Verrucomicrobiota bacterium | reverse complement strand
CCTGCCGCTGGACTCGTTCGATGCGGTAATTACCGGTGACGACGTTGAGAATAAAAAACCCGCGCCGGATATTTTTCTGATGGCCGCCGAGCATATTGGCCTAAGCGCAACGGATTGCCTCGTGGTCGAGGATGCCGTTTCCGGCGTCGAGGCCGCCAAGGCCGCCGGAGCGCAATGCCTTGGAATCACCTCAAGCTTTACCGAAGAGCAGCTAAAGGGTGCCGACTTCTTCGCGGCGGACCTTGCCTCGACGGGAACCGCTCTTTTTTAGAAGCGAAAACGGAAGTCGCCTAATGAGAAGGACAATTATCATAATGGCATTGCTGGCCGGAATTACGGCTTATGCGTCGAAACTGGATTTTGCGGACGGCACGCTGGGAGCGTGGAAGTCGAATAATCCGCAGGTCTGGAATGTCGTTGCGAATAATGCAGGCGTAATGGCGGCCGCCTCGCTTGGAATGGGTGAAGAGGGAACCGGAATGCTGAAGTCGCCGGTTTTTACCATTGCTAGCTCAAGACAGCTCTTTCAGATTGCGGGAGCCGACGGTACGGCAGAAGGCACGAATGACGGACAGAAGAACTTTGTCTATCTCAAGTCGTCCCCGGACGGCGAAATCCTGCGCACGATGCGTCCGACCGGAACGCATATCTATTCCGAGGTCGGCTGGGATACAGCCGACCTGCTGGGCCGCAAGGTTTATCTGGAAGTGGTGGACGGCAACCCCGGGCTGAACCCGCGCGGCTTTGCCTGGATCGGTATTGCCGGTTATCGTCAGGATGCCGCTTGCTCCGTTGAAAATGGAGTTCTTCGCAATGACCTTTATGGCCTTAGGATTGATTCCGGTTCAGAGGCGGTGCTCTGCCGCAGTATGCCGTTTTATACACGGATGAAGGTGGCTTCCCCGCCGTTTGCCAATGTGAGTTTGGCCAATGAAGGTCAGAGTCAGCGCCGGATTGAAGGAAACGAAGAAACCATTCCAGTGGGAACTTCCGCGAAAACGCTTTATCTGCTGGGTATGATCAACGGCTGGGACTATGGCGTGGCGCACTGGGGCGAGCATCCCGAATTCTGGGACAAGCGCGACGACCAGATTTTTGTCGGTTCGGAAATCGGACGGATTGAAATCCGCTATGCCGACGGGGAAAGCGACTTCGTTCCGCTGAAAATCGGTGCAACCTCATGGTTTGTCCAGGCCTGGGCATATGCTCCGCTTCATGGCTGGACCAACCCGGTTCAGGAGCCGTTTGCTTCGCGTCCCAGATTTAAGAAGGTGCTGGATGCCGCCCTTAAGCTGAAGGAACAGCCTTCCGCCGCGACAAATGATTCAACCCACAGGCACTTTTATCTGGCGGTAGCGCCGCGCAATAAGGAGATCGAGTCGATCGTCATCCATAACAATGCCGAGGTGCGCGGTCGTCCATTGGTTTCTGCTGTCACGCTGGCGAATCCTTCTCAAACAAAGAATCTGGAATCGTTCGGGAAGCGTTTTGTCAGTAGATCCGATCTGGAATCGCAGTTCAACACGTTCGAGCAGAACGATTTTTCAAAGGAACTTAAGCGTCTTGCCCGTGTACTCTATACTACCGAGGCCGATCTGCCCGAAAAGGTAGGGCTGATTGACTTCCCTTCCGAAGTCAAGGGCGCGACGATCCGTTTCAAGGGCGACAAGTTTTCCGACATGCTTAGTAATATCTGGGTGGCCAATCTCACGACGATGGCCGGAAAGTTTAAATCGGAAACCGGTATTTTCTGGGAATCCACCCCGAAATATCCGTGGTATGGCGGCTATAACGGCATCGGTACCTGGGCACCGGCAGGCATCTACTATCCCGGCGTCTTTCCGCGTTGTTCCGATCACTATGCTTCGCTGCCACTGCGTCTGGTGGATGATCTGGAGCGCAACCAGAACTGGTTCGATTTTGTCGATGGTGGACTTTATTTCTACCGCGACAACCACGATCCGAAAAAGGGTCCGCCTAATGCACACATGAATGTGGACAAATATCCGCCGGGCGAACTCGGGCACTGGGCCTTCACGTTGCCACCTTCTGGTGGTCCGCACCAGATCAACGAAATCTGGGGCGATGAAGAGATGGACGGCCACGGCGCGACCGCCGTGGTGCGCTGGCAGGTTTGGCGTCAACTGGGCATGCCTGCCGGCGATTGGCTGATGCAGCCGCGCGAGGATGTTTATGGACACAGCCGCTGGGATACCACCCGCGATGCTGCCGAATTTATCTGCTGGCTGATGGACTACACCGGCATGGATGTCATCTATTCCGAGGGCGAATCCACCGGATGGGGAGCTCCGAGAGGCAAGGATCTCTTCAACGCCGTACCCGATGGCATGATGGACGAAACCGACATGGTCAAGATCCGAAAGAACTATGCAAACTCCGATATGTACCACCCATACCCGACCTACACCTGCATGCAGGCGCTCGAATGCTGCGCCGACATGGCAGATGCCGCCGGGCAAGAGGAAATGGCCGCCAAGTGGCGCGATTATGCCGAGCGTATCCGGGTGGCGATGATTCGCCTGATGGCGCGAGGCGAAAACAGCCAGCGCAAATGGTTGCAGAGCCGTCATTCGGTGCTGCCGAGCATGCAGGACTCGCTCGTGACGGCCTGGTTCTCGATCTATCGCGAAGGGCTTGATCCGAAAACCTTCGACCCCGAAATCCGGCGCATTTCCCAGAACACGCTCGATGACCAGCTCGGCCAGAACTTTGGCCATAAGCCGGTCCTCGGCATGGGCTACGGCATCGGCTGGCTCACCCACGCGGCGCTTACACTTGATGCCATGGATGATGCCGACAAGCTGCTCGAAAACATGGCTCGCTACACCTACGACAAAAACATGAACTATGTCGACAAGTCGCGCGGCATCGACTGGCGCCACTACCAGTGGGTCGTTCCGGAAGGTTCCAACATTCTGCCCGATGGAAGCTGGTATCGCATTGGCGACCTCGGCAACGGCGCCAACCAGGGCCCCTGCCTCCATGCATTGGAAACTTGTGCCGGGGTGGACGACACCAATCCGGGAAACGTGAAGATCCTGCCGCGCGTCGGCGCTTCCATGAGCGGCATCGAGGTTGAAGATTTCCCCGTCCTGATTCCGGAAGGCGATGGCCTGGCCCGCACCAAGATCAACTATGAATATGACCGCGAAACCTGCCGCTTCTCGTTGAAGTCGGAAGAGGCGATTCCGTCCCTGAATGTCCGCCTCGGACCGTGCAGCCAAGCGAAGGCGCAGGAACTATCCGCGTCGCTGAAAAGCTCCGCCGGTGGAAGCATCCGCATCGAAACCTCCGGAACCTACAACGGCGACGCCGCATGGTGGATCTGGGTGGAAGGTATGACGGATGTCGAAACGCTGACGATCAAGTAGCGATCCATCTCCATTGCATTTCGATGGAACTACGAAGGAGCCTTTTCTTTAATTGACGGTTGAGGAAGAGAAAAATCTCTTCGTAGTTCCCTCGAAGCAGCGCGGAGAGGGAAACGTTGCTGGGTCGGGCATCGCCTCCCTTCGGGTAGGCGATCTCTACATTCTGAGGTTTTTTTGGGAATAGAAGTCCTGTTGGAGGATGCGATGATGAAGACTCGGTTTTTTTGCGGATTGTTGATTTCGACATTGGGTTGCGGAATGGCCTCTGCGGAACGTAAGGCGACCTGGCGCATGGCGGCGTGGCACGAGACGATGCTTCGTTTCAATGAGACGGTGCCGAATGCGTCGATGCTGACCTATGACTCGGATATTGTTAAAAGTTTTTTTGTCTCCAAGATGGTGACCTCTGTTGATGGGGCTTCGGCCACCGACGCAACGGATCTGGTGGTGGAGGATTTTCCGGGCGGAATCGGGGCGGACTACATGCTCGGCGGTGCCGGAATCAAGGCGGTGTTTGTTCCGCTGATGGTTGGTCGCGATACGGCCGCAAAGGAGGGGGCGAGCCTTTATCGGCTCGAATCGAAAAAAGGGCGCACACTGGTGGTTGAGTGCGGGCCGGGGGCACGGGCGCATAACTTCGTGGTTGCCGAGCTGGTGGATCAGGTGCAGATGCGCGCGCTGGATTTCAACTATTCGACCAACAAGATTGAAGTTACAGTCGAAGGCGACTTTGCCACGCTGGCCGATCCAGAACTTCCCTTTGTTACGGTGATCCGTTCTTCCGGTAGAATCTCGAAGGGGACGGATTCGGAAAAGGGGAGCTATGTCCGGATTGAATCCGATGCCGGCAAGCTGGATGTCGTTGTGGCCTACGGGCCGGATGTGGAATCCGCGAAAAAGCTTACCCCTGCCGATAATGATCGGGCGCTGGCGGCGGTAATGGGCTACTATTCCAGTCTGCTCGAATCCAGGATCGAAACGCCGGAAGAAAATCTGGATGCGGCATTCCGCAGCGCGATCTACAACCTGGAATACAACTATGTTGCGCCGTATGGCTGGGTGGAGTGCATCGGCTACTGGCATGCCATCTGGCACCAGCAACACACCCGCGCCGCCGAGTGGCTTGGCCAGACTGGCCGGTCGCGCCAGTGCCTGATGGAACAGGCCAAACTGATTTTCCCCGACGGCCAGATTCCGAATATTCACATGAACGGTAAAGGTTTCATGGCCTTCGGCGGAACCAACCAGTATTTCATGTGGGAGGTGCGTCAATACCTGCGCTTCACGCGCGATGTCGGATTTGCAAAGTGGATTGCGCCGTATCTTGACCGTGTGCTCAAGGGAACGATGGACCGCGACGATGCCGACGGAAACCTGCTTTTCGGCTGGAACCTTCAGATCGGCAACCAGGAGGACTTTGTCGCTACGCCGCACGACGGCACCTCGCCGACGATTGAAGCGATCAATATGATGAAAACCCGCGCCGAAGTGGCCGATGTGCTGGGCGATGCCGAAACCGCAAAGCTGTGGCGCGGCCGTGCGGCGCTTGCGCAGGCCAATCTGCGCGATACGCTCTGGATGAAAGACCTCGGACGCTTCGGCTTCTTTGTTGATCCGCAGGGTGTGCTCCGGCCGGACGGGCAGTACCACACCTTCCTCTATCCTGCGCTGTGGGACATTGTTGATCCGATCGACCAGTACACCACCGTCCGCCACGTGCGCGACCGGCTTTACGGGGAAAAGGGCGAAGTCTACTGTTCCAATAATTTTCCGGAGCACTATCGTGGAACATGGGGTATGCAGGCGGGCTGCGCGCAGCAGCCATGGGGGGCGTGGGCCTTCGCCAAGACCGGTCTGCGCAACGAGGCCTACCGCCCGCTGAAGGCTGCCGCCGACTGGGTGATGCATGAAAACCTGCGCGGTAGCTGGCCGGAGGTGGACGATACCTTTACGCCGTCCTATTTCTCGCCGCCCGCCGGGCTTTATATCGCCTCCATGGTTGAGGCCATCTTCGGCCTCAAGCCGAACTTGCCGGAACAGCAGTTTGAAATCTCGCCGTCGTTCCCCGACCACTGGCCGTCTGCCAAACTGACCCTGCCAAACCACAGCGCGGTTTACAGCCGCGAGGGGAACACCATCCGCTACGAGGTTTCCGGCTCGGGCGACAATGCCCGCATCATTCGCTGGAAACTGCCGGTTTGTACCATCGAGTCGTTTAAGATCGATGGAGCTTTCGCTGATTTCGAAATTGAGCCGGGCGTCGGTTATGTCGAGCTGACAGCTCAGGCTCCGGCCTCCGATAAAACTTCAATTGAATTTGCGTACAATGAGATTCAGGCCTTGTTTGATTGTCCGCAATCCGTTGCTGAAGGTGACGAATTTGAAGTGACGAGTGAAGGGGTGACGATTAATCGTATTATCGACCGCTCCGGCATCCTCTCAAGTGTCGAGTGTCGAGCATCCAGTGTCAGCGGCGTTATCAGCCGTCACCTGCTGGACGACTACCTGAAATACGGGTCGTTGGGTGAAATGAACTTTGCCCGCCGCACCGTCTTTCTGGAATGCACGGCACCGAACGGCGTTGAGTTTATTCAGCCGCTGGACTTTGCCGTACTGCCGCGTTATGAGGCGCGTCTTTCCGGTGGCGAGGTGCTGATCCGCAACAACACGCAGGAGCGTTTGTTCGGCAAGGCCGTGC
>JBDLHZ010000169.1:0-6169 GCA_039715135.1 Verrucomicrobiota bacterium | reverse complement strand
CATTTTTATGCCGGTTTTCGATATCAGGCAGATTGGCAAAGGCACCATCCGCCCCCTTATATGCGCCGGCAGCCCACAATGGCAGACCGAGCCCGGCCAGTTTTTCCATAACCGCCGTGTTGTACAAGGACTCTGGATCATCAAATTCATCGCCATAGCCCCACACCATCAGCTCAACCGGGCAACCGAAATCCGCCAAATCTTCCGTGGAGCATTCGGTGAACATGTCGTGCCATACGATCGGACGAATTCCCCTCTCCTCCAGCAGGCGGGCCAGCGGCTTTAGATGCCTGAATAGCAACCGTATCTTACCGCACTCCTCAATGAACGCGAAGGTTTGCGGATGGGCTCCAAAGGTCCACGCCTCATCACAACCGAGATGGAAATATTCGACATCCGGGAAAACCCGCAGCACATCTTCAATAAGACTGAGCGCAAAATCCGCCGCGCCATCCGCTAGGCAGTTGAGTACATCGTGTTTCCCCGGCACCTCGCGCAGCAAAGCATAGGTTTCAGGTCTCAGGAAGGTTTCCATATGCCCGAGCACCTGCACCAATGGAATAATTTCAACCCCGTGTTCCGAGCACCGCTCGGAAAAATACCTCAGGTCGCTTTTAGAATAATAGTTTACCGACTGGAACCGCTCGTCCACCGTCCACGGGAACATATCCTCGAATTCTATAAGAACCCCGTTATAACCCGCTGCGGCCCAAAGGACAGGCAGCTCCAACAGGCGCTCCGGCAAGGGAGGCAGCCCCTTCAGATCCAGATGGATGACCCGCTTGTCAAAAGGTTTCACTTTGCCCATTAGTTCCTATCCGATTCCATTTGTGTTCCCTGCGATCTTTCGCGGTTCCAATTCCCTGCAACGAAACTGCCTCAGACTGAATGCTCCACGTCTTCTTCATTGGAATGCCCCACGACGCGGCCATCGTCAAACTCGTTCCGCTCTTTCGAACCAAGCGTCTTGAGCAGGTAGCGGAAGTCACAGACACCTCCGACGGTAATCCATATCGCAGTCACGCCCCCTCCGACCACGGTTACCAAAGCAACGAACATCCAATAGTTCGACCAGGTTTTCGCTGGAATATCCCAGATCCAATGGCCTATCAATCCCGTCAGGAACATAGCCAGCGACCCGAAGACGGAAATCATCACCAGTCCATAAATCACCTTGTCGCCCTTCGTGAAATTCCTGCCCGGAAGAATCGCCTTCAACCCCGTTTCAGGAAGGTCAACCTCTTCGCCTTTCCGGTACGTTCCGCGATGCAACATTTTTTCCAGATTAAACGGTTTCTTCTTCAGAGCAAACCGGCTGATCAGCGAACCGATGGCATACATCGCAATGGAAACCAGGCAGGCAAAAAAGGCAATCTGGGTTCCATTGAACGGGAAGGTCTCCATATCCATCTCGAACGACGGAAACCATCCGGCCACGACCGGTGCGATTTTCGGCCAGGTTGTCCGAACAACCAGCCCCGAAATACAGAGCGTGCTTCCAGTAAGGGCAGACATCCAGCCGCCGAGCACGGAACCGAACCGGGTATACAGCCCGCAAATCACGGCGACCCCGAAACCACTCGTCACAATGGCCACCCCCATGGAGATATACATGAAGATATAGTCGTTCTGCTTATAGAAATAACTGTACACAAACATGATAATCGCCACTAGGAGAATGGAGACCCGCAACAGAAGCATATGCGCCTTCGGGGAGAGGTGCTTCTTGCGTAGCGGCATGATGACATCCTGCACCAGCAGGCTCCCCCATGCGTGCAGCACCGTGTCGTCCGTCGTAATCATGAAGCCGAGCATCGCCGCCGCAAACAGACCCAGCAACCCGACCGGAAGAACGGACGAAAGGAACATCGGCACCTGGACCTGGTTGCGCAACGTTTCATCCGCAATCAAAGCCAAGCTCTCCTGCACCCCGGCCGACTGCAAAGCACACGCATCGGAATTCAGGAAAAAATAGGCGAACTGCGCAACCAGCATGAAGCCCCAGAAAATCATCTGGGCCCGCCAGATGGCGATCAGACCCGACATCTTCGCTTCGTGCGGACTTTTAGCGGAAGCCGTATACCCCTCGTTCGACTGGTAGGATCCGCGCATGTAGCTGTCCAAGAACATCATCATCAGGAAATAGGCGATCGTAAAATCCTTCGTGCCTCCAGATTCAAAGGGATTGATCCGGCCCACGGTGTCGGAAGCCATGTTGAAGGCCATAAGGTCATCCCACTTGAAATACATGAACAGGAAGAGGATGACCACCACCAGCACCGTTGTACTAAACAGCCCCTGAAAAGCATCCGTGACCAGCACAACCAGCATGCCGCCCATAAAGGTGAAAGTCAGGGCAATCAGCAACTCCACGGTAATCAGCGCGGTAAACGTCCGAAGCGTCAGACCGAACAGCGTAAAGGTTTCCGGCAGCTGAAAAAATTTGATAAAAAAATTGGCCGCCACAGCGGGAAAGATCCCGATCACAATCAATCCGGAAACCCATGAAAGGCAACCGTAGAAAGTTCTCAGTCCCTTGCTGTAGCGAAGTTCGATAAACTGTCCCACCGTCAGGCAGCGGGTCTCCCGGTAGCGGTAGAACACCCATCCCGACGCCGCAATGAAAAAGGTGGAGACAAATCCCATCGTCTGCCACCACTGTGCGGAAAACCCGCCGTTATAGTAGAGCTGGAAAAAGCCGATCACCCCCGCCAGGCTGATCGCCCCCATACTCTGCCCCACCGTCATCATGTAGCGCCCGGCGCAGCGGTTCGCCACCAGGAAGTCGGAGACGCTCCGGTTAAAGCGCTTGACGAAAAGCGCCGTGGACGCCAAAAGAACAAAAAATACACCGATGATTAGATAGTCCAGATTTCCTAAAGCCATAGAATCCCTTCCCTATGCCCAAATTATATACAAAAAAATCCCCGCATTCCACGGGGATTTTTTGAAGGTGTGTCACGTTGCGGAAAGTTAGCCCCTAGACCGCCTGCGGATCCACAGCATTCCACCGCCAATCAACCCGAACAGGCTCAGCGTGGCGGGTTCCGGAACAAGTGAAGCGTCGTCGGCCAAGTCGCCAACAGCCAGAGCTACGTCGCTGATGCGGACTTCGTCGATCAGACCGTTGAAGGAACGCGTGCCGTCGCCACCCATCCAGAAATCAAACGATCCCTGGGCTCCTACATCGTAATTCAAGGCTGTTGCATCAACCGTATCATGCGTTGAATCCAGCACACCATCGACGTACAGATTGACCACTCCTTTTCCAGCACCTTGGTCGGATGTGTCAAGGGTCGCGGCGATATGATGCCATGAGCCGTCAGTCAACGTGGCGGCAGTTACTGAAAAATCAACCTGTTGCGAAGTCCAAGCCTGGAAATAAGCGAACTCGAGTTTTTGCGTATCCTCTCTCCACAAGAGACCGTAATTCTGCGAATTACCGACAATAAATTGAAACACTGGCCCGCCATCGGCAGCCAGGCTAGCCGGCTTGATCCAAGCTTCGACCGTCAGCGCATTCTTAAGCTCCAGCGTCGTACCCTGAATACCGTCAGTGTAGTCCATCATCTGCAACAGGTCGCCAGCGAAAGAAGCCGAGTTGTTTCCGGCATAAGCGAACGGCGTATCCGAACTAAAGCTCGGGTTGGTTCCAGTACCATCCCACTGCTGAATCCTGTTCGAGCCAACCTCGTCCTCAACATAGGCATGGGTGGCATCCCACAGCGGATCCTGTGGAACAATGGCATCATTCAACCAGACCGACACCGTAGAGGCCTGAACACCGGAAACAGCAAAAGCTGCCATCATAATCGCACCCAGTATTCTCGTTTTTTTATCTAATCCATTCTTCATTTTACTTCTCCTTTTTCTGTTTGCTCTCCACTCGTACATCCCTGAACCGTTCAGGAGTTACCTAGGTTGGCCTATATCACTTGCCAACTTTTATACGTATATCATATTTTCCGGCCAACGCAAGGGATATTTGTTTATTTTTTATTTTAATTCTAAATTGGCGCATCCAGCCATCGTGTTCCACAAGCGGGATTTATCCAGATGATCCTGTTATCCGGTCAAAGATGCAGACTACCTGTTTTGTGGATACCACTGGGCTTTATGCACTTGGATAACCGATATTCCGAATTTCCAATTTCCGGAGGTTGTTAATGGTTCGCGGTCTCGAAGCCATAAGGCTCCGGGCGGGTTGGAAAGGTGCGGGTGCAGGTCTTGTCGAAAAAGTTGCCGGGGGAAAGTTTCCTCAGGTCTTCAAGGTTTTCGAACAACCACTTTTTGGAGGTTCCGTGGGCAATGATTTTCCCGCGCTCGTCTGTGACCACCACGAGATAGCCCGCATATTCCCGTCCCCGGACCTGTGGCCCGCTAACGGAATAGCCTTGGATATCCTTTTTAAGCAACTCCACGGTTTTTCCGCTAAACCTGTATTGCCGCTGGTTTTCCTCGGTAAGCATGAAGTTATCCTCTTGGTGATCCAGCAGGATGTACCTGTCCCCGTTGCCGCGTTCCGCACCAACGGCGAAAATTTCGGCCCGCAGCTCATGGTTGTAGTCGCCCGGAGAGGTCTGCTTTATGTTTGCGCTAAATGTGTAGTAATGCGACACAGGAAGTATCTGCCACTGGGCATCGGGCACGGGATCCGTAAAGTCCCTCTGTCGGCTTTGCTTTGAAAAGGAAATGTCCAGTACCGGTGGTGATTCGAGTTCGATGAACTCCCGATCTTCCTCGCAAATCTGCCCTTTCAGCATCTTGAGCGTTTTCCCTCTTTTGCTTTTAAAGACACTCTTCCTCCCAATCGTGGTCACATACTCGGCTTCGAATGTGCGGCCGTCCACCAGGGTCCATGTGCGCATTCCATCCTCACCCGGGGAGGGCTCCACCGCCTCCGGGGATTCTTCGGGAGACGGCGCATCCGCGACGCCGGAAACCGCAGCTTTGCCGCCCCCGGCCGAACCAAAGTCGCAAAACACGGGGCCATTCGTGAGGCTGGCTTCCCCCTCGGCTAGGGAATCGTAGACATGGTCAAGCATGTCCCGCGAAAATTCCTGGGTCTTGAATGCCGGGAATATGGGATTGCCCTGCCAGCCCCGCTCGTTGTATTCCTCGCCCTTGACCTCCACAGTCAGCAGGAAGCAGATATCCCCGCCCCACACTTCCCCGAAGAGAACTTCCATCTCCAAGGGTTTGCCCGGTTCCAGCGTGATCCAATCGCCGACGGCCGCCCGCTGGATCCCTAGATAATATTTCCTGTGGTCAGCATCGGTATTATTCCACCATGTAAAATATTCCCGAAGATTGAAGCGCCAACTCGCGATGAGCACCTCCTTGCCGTCCACCCGCACCGCCATGAAGGAATCCCCGCTCCCATGAAAGCGGATGGTGATGCCGTCCGGGTATGATGTCGGGCAGAACAGCTTCCCCTTGTAGTGCACCATGAAGTAGGAGCTTTTCGCTTCGGGCACGCCGAAGGCATCCGGAGCCATGGGTGATGGAAGCAGGGGCATCATGAAATGGGTGGTGTAGAGTTCTTTCGGCGAGCGGTAGTATTGGGCAAGCTTCGAGGGCTTCCATCCGGAAAGCACAAAATTGCGGATCTTCTGCCGGAACACGTTTGCCTCCATGGCTATGTTGCGTCCGCGCCGATCACGGTTAAAGTCGTAGTAGGTTCCCACGAAATCGTTTCCGATGGACATCGTTTCGCCAAACACGCTGACATCGCCGAGGTCGGGCATCGTGTTGAAGCCGCCGCCAAAACCATCGCCAAGGCCGTCGCCCAGACCGCCGCCGGACAGCTCGGGAAGCTGGATCTCGGGCATATTGACGGGGTTGACCTTGGCGAGGATGTGCTTGGCCTGCTTGGGCCGAGAGCTTTTCTTGATCTTTGGCTTCGGCTTCTTGAGCTTCATCTTCGGCCGCTCGACCGCCTTGGGCGGCTCGAACTCGATCTCCTTCTTCTTCACCACCGTAAAGACAACAAGCATCCCGGCGAGAAAGAAGAGCGCGGCATGGATCGCAATGCTCAGCAGCACCGCACTGGGCATGCCTTTGGTTATTTTTTTGCTTTTCTTAACCTGTTTTTTCATAGCCTTTACCCCAGAAATCAGAGGTCAGCCCCCTGCCTCCTTGCTAGCCAACAACCTCGATTCCCATCGAT
>JBDLHZ010000168.1:0-6260 GCA_039715135.1 Verrucomicrobiota bacterium | reverse complement strand
GCAATTGCCCCGGTAGCTCAGCTGGATAGAGCAACGGACTTCTAATCCGTAGGTCGCAGGTTCGAATCCTGCCCGGGGCGCCATTTTTTATGAATCTGGAAAACCTTAATGGATGGTTGGATAAGGCGGCGGCGCAGGTCGGTGCGCATTCGGTGGCATGCATCCGGATGGACAACCCGCTGCTCCGGCGGAGCATCGGGGAAAACAACGCGCGGGTGGCCGGTTGGCTGAAGGCGGGGATGCATGGAGAGATGGACTATCTCGAACGCATGTTCCCCGAAAAATCCAACCCGTGGAAAACCTTCCCGTCCGCCAAGTCGGTGATTGTGCTCGCCTTCACCAACCGCTGGGGCGACCCGGCGGCAACGCACCCGTTCCCAACGCCTGGAGGCGATGCCTTGCTGGGCTATGTTTCGGCCTACGCCAAGGAGGTCGACTACCATTCCACCGGTCAGGCGATGCTCGCCAAATTGGCGGCAATGCTGGGCGAGGGGATCGAGGCTGAGGCAGCGGTCGACACCAAGGCGGTCTGCGAACGACTCTTTGCCACCGTCGGTGGACTGGGTGTCGTGAGCGGCAACGATCTGTTGCGTGTACCCGGCCAAGAGAATACCCGCGTGTTTATCGGTTGCCTCTTTGTCGATGCCGAATTGCCGGAGGTGATCCATGAGCCGAAGATGCCGTTTGCGTGCGACACCTGCCTCGCCTGCGTGGAAAACTGCCCGACCGCTGCGATCCAGTTTGGCAATCCGATCGATGCGTGCAAATGCATCAGCTACCTCACTATTGAAAAGCGCGGTTTGCTGAGTTCCGAGGAGGGCGGAATGATTGGAGACTGGTTGTTTGGCTGCGACGAATGCACCACCGTTTGTCCGCCGCGCGACACGGTCGACACACGTATTCCGGTCGATCTCGAATGGTTGCTGAAAACCCCGGCGGCGGAAGTCCGCCGCACGATCAAGGGCAACGCAACCGCCTATGCCGGAACGACGCAACTACGAAAGAATGCCGTGGCGATACTGAAGAAGATGAAGACACCGCGAGCGGATGAACTTCTTGGGTGGGTTCGTGAAAACAGTGGCAGTGACTTGATTTGCCGACAGATTGACCTATGGTGAGGCTAGTGGGTTCCTTGCAAAACCTCCGGCTAAATCTGCAACGGTGTAGCGCGTGCTTCCATTCTGATGGAGCACGCATCGTTCGGATTGAACCTGTTGTGCAGAAAGCGCGCTCCATCAGAATGGAAGCACGCACCACACCGCCCATGGTTTTTGCAAGTGGTTCTAGTGCTCGGTGCCTAGTACTTATCACTTTGTCGAAAACCCGAATGGAGAAGAGGAATGAAATTTATCGAACTGGCCAAAAAACGCTGTAGCATTCGCGGCTACAAACCCGACCCGGTTCCCGAGGGTTTGCTCAACGAAGTCCTGCAGGCGGGTAATCTGGCGCCGACCGCCAAGAACCTCCAGCCGTTTTATTTCATCGTAGTGCGCGATTCCGCCAAGCTCGACGAACTGGCCGATGCCTATCCCGCGCCGTTCCTGCGCGAAGCGCCGGTGGTGATTGTCATCTGCACCGAACCTTCCGAAGGTTGGACGCGCGACCGGCACGACGGCAAAAACTATTGCGAGGTCGATGCAGCCATTGCCATCGACCACATGACCCTTGCCGCAACGGATCTCGGGCTGGGTACCTGCTGGATTGCCGCGTTCGATCCCGTCAAGGTGACCGAGTCAATGGGACTTCCCGAAGGCATTGTGCCGATTGCCCTGCTGCCGCTGGGCTATCCTAGCGAAGCCGGCCGCAAAAAAACCCGCAAGCCACTGGAGGAACTGGTTCGGTATGAGCAGTGGTGAAAAAAAGAGTCTTGGAGTGCGGTGGCAACCAACGGACGACACCGCTTTTTCCTGTAGGGGAGTCGGTAAAAGCGGCGTGGCGCCTTCGCTTCCCGCCGCACTCCAGAACAGGCTTGCCGCAACGCGACGAGGGCAGGCTCCCACAGGTAGATGTTGAGGCGAGTCTTATGTTGGGTATGTTGGGTGCCATTTGGGGAGTAGGGGGGATCAGCCTGCTGTTTGGCAGTGCGCTATTCCGGCTCTATCCCCATGCCCAGGAACTCTGGGACTTGCCGATGGAATGGGTTCATTGGGCTCTGTTGGCCGCGAACCTTGTTTTGTTTGGCTATGTCAAGGGATACAAAGTGCTCCATCTCAGGTTTGCGCCGCGCGTCGCCGCCCGGGCGCTCTACCTGAAAAACAATTCAACCCTTCCTCGCATCTTGTTTGCACCATTGTTTTGCATGGGCTATTTCCACGCACCCCGCAAGCGCAAGATCGTTTCCTACTGCCTGACGGTCGTGATCATTGGACTGATCATCCTTGTCCGGCAACTGGAGCAACCATGGCGCGGGATCATCGATGCCGGCGTCGTATTTGCTCTAGGATGGGGGTTGGTTTCAATCTGGATCTTTGCGTTAAAGGCCTTCTTTGGAGAAGGGGTCGACGTTTCGCCCGAAACACCGGAGCAGGGCATTTCATGATTGAAATGCCGTTGTGCGCGTGTAGGGGAATGTAGTGGCGGCTCTCAGAGCCGCTGGCGTTTTCAGGAAACGCCGCTACAGCTCTTGTGGCATCACGATCGTGAATGGCTCTCGCACCTACCCCAGCTCCGCGTTGAGGCGGTTGATTTCGGCGCGCATCTTCTCGAAAACCTCGGCCTTGTAGACCCGCACGCTGGCTTCCGAGATGCCGAGTTTTTGGGCGATCTCCTTGTTGGGTATTTCCTTGGAGACCATCTTGAAGACCTCTTGCTTGGTTTCGTAGATGTCGTCCTTGATGTTGTTCCATGCGAGGTTGGTGATGTGCAGCACCCATTCTTCGCGGGCAAGGTTTTCGATATCGGGCAGCACCTGTTTTTCGATGCTGAGGTATTCCTCCTGGTATTCCACCGAATCGCGCCCGGTGATGAAGTTTTTCTTGGTGCGGAAGAAGTCCCTGACGGTGTTGCGGGTCATGGCGGCGAGCCAGTTGTGGAACTTGCCCTTGTTCTGGTTGTATTCAAAATCCTCGATCTTCTGCCACACCTTGGTGAGCACGGCCTGGCTGATATCCTCCGCATCCTCCTGGTTGATCCCCATGCGCACGATTAGGCTGAGGATGAAGCCGCGGTAGATGCCCTCGAACTCAAGCCATGCCTCGGTGTTCTCGGTCTTCTTGAGCCTGGCCAGCAGCGTGACGCGCGTCGGGTTGTAGTTTTCTTCGTTCATTGAATACGGATCATAACCACAGATGAACACAGATCAACGCAGATAATCCCTTGAACTTCCAAGTTTGCGGCGGTGGCATCCCACATACATTATAGTTCTGTAGCCAATTATGTTTCCACCTATCTCAAATGCTACCCCTTTGGAAAATGGGCTGGAAGCCCATTCTACGTGGCATGGGCTTCCAGCCCATGATCCGGCGCGCGCGCCATCTACATGCCCGCCAGATTAATAATCCGCTGGCCATACCTATCCGTGTCCATCTGCGTTCATCAGTGGTTCCTACTGATCGGTGTAGGTGATGATTACGCCGCGCCGTGACAGCGCGCCAATGGTGGGATCGTTGCGGAAGGCGTAGGAGACGGTCAGCATCTTCAGGTTTTGGCTCCAAAACAGCTGAGGAGAAATGACAAGATCCTCGATGCCGCTGATGTCGAGCGACATCAATTTTGGATATTTCGAAATGTTGGCGATGTCGCGGACCCGGGTTTTGCTGATATCGAGCACCTGCAATCCATGGAGTCGATCCAGATCGGACAGATGGTTGAGTTGGGCACCGGATAGGCGAAGTTCAATCAGTCCATCCTCGGTCAGCATGTTCAAGTCCGGCATGCCGGTGTTGCTGGCATTCAATATGAGGATCTCCAATCCACACAGCGGTGAAATGTCATTGAGTTCCGGATTGTTGCCCAGATCGATCAGCCAGCCGGGACCCATGGCCTGCCATTTAAAGTTAACCTCTTCGACTTCCGGATTCAGGATCTCCAGCGTCTTGGCGATGGCCGGGAAGCGGGTTTCCGGATCGAATGCTGCCCGATTTAGGTGGTAGAACAGGCGGGGAATGCCATCGGCAACTCCGTAATCGACGAAATCCTCCACCAGTTGCGGCAGGTCGGCATCGATGATTTCCCCGGCATCCTTGTGTTTTTTTGCGAGACGAATGGCGGGCGGGTCTTTTTGCACCGGATGGCCGTGGTTTTCGGAAAGGATGTTCAACGCCTCGGAAAAGCGTTGCTGGCAGAGCAGCATTCTACCTTTTCTCTTCCAGCCTTCCCCGAGCGAGGGGTCGAACGCGAGGCTGGTGTCGAGCGCCTGTTCCGCCGCTGTAAATTTATGCTCCCGCTCCGCGCGCTCCATCAGCTTCAAATAGTCCGGCGCCACCTGCCGGGCCGTGGCGGCAATGTAGTCGTTCTTTTCCTGCAACGTCGCGAGGGCGTCGAGCGCCACGTGCTCGCTCTTTTTGATCGAGGCAAAGCTTTGGGCAAAAACCACGGCGATAATTGCGACCGTTGCGGCGATCAGTCCCACGGCCATCTTGTGGCGTTTCACGAGCAGGGTAAGGTGTGTGATGAACGTCGGGTTCTCGGCGCTGGTGGCAAACCCCTCCTGGTATTTCTGGATGTCGCGGATGAGGGCGGCGACGTTGGGGTAGCGGACCGCCGGATCGATTTCCATTGCTTTCATGGCAATGGCGGCAAGGGCGGGGGGGATGCGCAGTTCGGGCGAGCGCTTTCCCGGGGGCGGGAAATCGCCGCGAACCGTTTTCTGGAGCGACTCCTTGACGGTGCCTCCTTCGATGGGGCAGTGGTAGGTCAGGATTTCATAAAGCATGGCGCCAAGCATGTAGACGTCGGTCTGGAAGTCGATGTCGGACGGAACACCTTGCGCCTGCTCGGGCGACATATAGCCCGGCGTACCGCCCACGACGTTCTTGCGCTCGCGCCGCTTGGCCGAGCTTTCGAGATAGCGGGTCAGTGTTTGGCCATCCTCCAGCGAAACCTCGTCGATGCTGTGCCACGAAACCGGCTCGCCGTCGTACTCGCTCAAATGGGTGATGAGGGTCGATAGGCCCCAATCGAGTACCTGCACATCGCCAAAGTCGCCAATGTTGACATTCGAAGGTTTGAGGTCGAGGTGGATGACGCCCTTGGTGTGGGCATAGTCGATGGCGTTGCAGACCTTAAGGAAGATGCCGAGCAGGCGCGTGCGGGTGTAGCGCTGGCGGTATTCCTTGTTGCCGTTGCGCAGCTGTTTGATGATTTCGCCGAGGGTTTCGCCCTTGAGCGCCTTCATCGTGAAGTAGGGGTTGCCGTTTTCGTCCAGCGCAATGTCGTAGATCGGAATAATGTTCGGGTGCTGGAGATTGGCGGTCAGGCGCGCTTCGTAGAGGAACGAATCGATATCCTCTTCGGACGCAATCTTCGAATCCTGGATGAGCGCCATGGCCACCTTGCGGGCGGTGCGGTGGTCGTCGACCTCCCAAATGGCCTTCATGCCGCCCTGGTTCAGCTTCTTGCTGGCGGAGTAGCGGTTTTCCGGGTTGCCGTCCATCAAGTCTTCGTGGCGTGCCGGGGCGTTTTCCTTTAGATCCTCCTCGAACAGGATCTTTTCCGTGTCGGAGAAGACAATGTCGTCCGCAAACAGGTCGGCATTGCCGATCTCCCGGCTAGGCTGTTTTGGTTTGTCGTCCGGTTTGTCCATGTCTTTTCAATGGTTTTAAATCGCCGCAAACGATACCACCGCCAACCAGCCTATGCCCAGAATCAAACCACGAAATACACGAACCACACGAAATCAAAAACGAACACCCCGCACGGCTTCGTGTATTTGGTGTATTTCGTGGTTTCAAAAATAGTGGTAGCCCGTATTACAGCAGCATGCGCTCGGTGGTTTTCCAGTCGAGGCAGGGGTCGGTGATGGAGAGGCCGTATTCCAGGTTGTCCGAAATCTTCTGGTTTCCTTCCTCGATGAAGCTTTCGACCATTGCGCCGGTAATCGGGCAGTTGCCTCTGGCGCGCTGCTTGAGGATGTCTTCCCACACCTGGACCTGGTTGCGCGCCGTCTTTGCGGCGTTGGCGTGGGAGCAGTCGACCATGAGGGAGGGGTCAAGCCCCGCCGCCTCCAGCTTGCAGGCGGCGTAGGTGACTTCCGGAACCTCGAAGTTGGGTTGCTTGTCGCCGCCGCGCAACACGAGATGCGTGTTGGGGTTGCCGGTGGT
>JBDLHZ010000167.1:0-6270 GCA_039715135.1 Verrucomicrobiota bacterium | reverse complement strand
CTACGTCTTCCAGGATCCGTTCATCTTTACCGGATCGGTGGCCGAAAACATTGGTCTGCAAACGCCGGGCATCGACCGCGACGACATCGTCCGCGCCGCCAAAACCGTGAATGCCCACGGCTTCATCGAAGCCATGCCGGAGGGATACGACACGGTACTGAACGAACGCGGTGCCGGCCTCTCGCTCGGGCAGAAACAGCTACTGGTCATGGCACGAACACTGGCGCAGAATCCGGAACTGCTCTTCGTGCTCGACGAGGCCACCGCCAGCGTCGATACCGCCACCGAAATGCTGATCCAGGATGCGCTGGCAAAGCTGATGGCCAACCGCACCTCCATCGTGATCGCACACCGCCTATCCACCATCCGCCACGCCGATCGCATCCTCGTCATGCGCCACGGCGAGCTGGTCGACCAAGGCACGCACGAAGAACTCATGGCTCACGACGGCTACTACCGCCAGCTCTACGAACTACTGCTCCACTCGCCGGAGCAATGAAACCTTTTGGAGTGCGCCGACCCCGTCGGCGCTTTAAAAGCGGAGACGGGGTCTCCGCACTCCAGATTTGTTCACGCTTCAAGCTCCGCCTGCAGCTCCGCATCGGCCTTGAGTACCTGCTTGGCCATGTTGCGCTTGTAGGCGGCGAGTTTGCGCTTCAGCGTTGCGTCGGACAGCGCCATGATCTGCACTGCAAGAATCGCGGCGTTGATTGCGCCGGCCTTGCCGATCGCCACGGTCGCCACCGGAACGCCCTTGGGCATCTGTACGGTGGAAAGCAGCGAATCCATGCCGTCGAGCGCCCAGCCCTTCACGGGGATTCCAACCACGGGAAGCGTGGTGTGGCCCGCCAGTACGCCGCACAGGTGCGCCGCTCCGCCTGCTGCGCCGATGATGACCTTGTATCCGTTCTTCGACGCGTTTTCCGCAAGCTCCACCGCTTCGTGCGGCGTACGGTGCGCGGACATCACCTTGACGGTGCTTTCCACGCCAAACTCCTTGAGCGTCTTGACGGTAAATTCCAATACGGGCCAGTCGGTCTTGCTGCCCATTACGATTGCCACGGTTGGTTTTTTCTTTGCTGCCATGATTTCCTCTCTGTCCTTTCAATGTAGACGAGGCATCTTGCCTCGTTTGAATGAGTAATGCGCGTTGTTCTTCCCAACGAGGCTGGAAGCCTCGTCTACTTTAGCCGCTTCATTTCGCGGTGCGCGATGTCGTTTCTATAAAAAGCGTCCTTGAAACTGATGGTTTCCACGGCGATGTAGGCCTTGGAAAGCGCATCGGGAAGATCCTTGCCGAGCGAGGTGATGCCCAACACGCGGCCGCCGGCCGTCACGGTCTTGTCGCCTTCAAGCGCGGTGCCTGCGTGGAAGACGACGGTGTCGTCGACCGCGTTGGCCTTGTCGAGATTCTCGATTTCGTCGCCCTTTTCATATGAGCCGGGATAGCCGCCCGCCACCATCACAACGCAGACGCTGTGCTCGTCCTTCCACTTCACCATATCGTCGGAAAGATTGCCGTCGATCACGCCGTTGATGGCCGGCAGCATGTCGCCGTCCCAGCGCGCCAGCACGGCCTGCGTTTCCGGATCGCCGAAGCGGCAATTGAACTCGACCACGCTCGGCTGGCCGTTGTCAATCATCAGCCCGGCGTAGAGTACGCCCTTGTAGGTGATGCCGCGCTTCTTCAACTCGGCCAACGTACGGTCGTAGACCTCTTCCTTCACCTTTTTCCAGACCGTTTCATTTACGATCGACGCCGGGGAATAGGCACCCATGCCGCCGGTGTTCGGCCCCTCGTCCTTTTCAAAGATGCGCTTGTGGTCCTGCGACGAAGCAAGCATCACCACGTTTTCGCCGTCGATCAGCGCCAGGATGGAGGCCTCTTCGCCGACAAGAAAATCCTCGATCACCACGCGGTTTCCGGCATCGCCGAAGGCGTTGCCTTCGAGCGCGTCGCGGATTGCCGCTTCGGCCTGCTCGACCGTCTCGGCCACCGTAACGCCCTTGCCCGCCGCCAGGCCATCGGCCTTGATCACGATCGGCGCGCCGCGTTTGCGGACATAGTCGCAGGCCGCATCGGGATCGGTGAAGGTTTCGTAGGCCGAAGTCGGAACGCCACCTTCCTTCATGATTTCCTTGGCAAACTGCTTGCTGCCCTCCATCTCGGCCGCCGCCTGGCAGGGACCGAATACGCGGATACCGTCGGCTTCCAGAATATCCGTCAGCCCCGCGCACAACGGTGCTTCCGGGCCAATTACCACTAGGTCGGGTCTGTTGTCGGTGCACCAGCCCTGAATCCCGTCCAGATCCGTCGCCCCGAAATCAAGATTTGTTCCCAGTTCCGCCGTACCCGCGTTGCCCGGCGTACAAAAAATTTCCGGCTTCGCGCTGTCATTCGCCAGCTTCCACGCCAGCGTATGTTCGCGCCCGCCGTTGCCTACCACCAATATCTTCATAAAAAACTCCCAAACAAATTCATCTTTAATTCCCGCCATAGTTTCGTATTCTCACGCGGTTTTAGGAAGCTACCAGATGAAAACCGACCTGTTCAACTATGATCTCCCACCGGAGCTGATTGCACAGCATCCGCCCGAACGGCGCGAGCTGGCGCGCATGATGGTGCTCCATCGCGACTCCGGCAAGATCGAGCACAGAATGATTACCGACATCGTCGACTATCTCCGCACCCCCGACGTGCTGGTGCTCAACAATACCAAGGTCATTCCCGCCCGCGTATTCGGTCATAAGGTGACCTCCGGCGGGAAGGTTGAACTGCTCCTTTTAGAAGAGGTTCCTGCAAAGCCCAACGGGTGTGGCCGCGCGCTTCCCGTCTGCGGGAGCGCGCCTACCCCACCAAGCGCGCTCCCGCAGACGGGAAGCACGCACTACACCCATTCTGGAGAATGGAAGGTTTTGATGAAAACCTCGCGCCGTCCAAAGATGGGCGACGAGCTGGAACTCTGCTCCGGAAAAGCCAAAGCCACGATGCTCCATGACGGCGAGCAGGGCGAAGCGGTACTCAGAATCGAGTCCGACCGCCCGCTGATGGAAATCCTCGACGAAGAGGGCGTGCCCCCCCTGCCCCCCTACATCGACCGCAAAGAGCAGACCCGCGAACAGATCGAAGAAGATAAGAAGCGCTACCAGACCGTCTATGCCTCCGAGCCAGGTGCGGCCGCCGCACCCACCGCCGGACTGCATTTCACCCCCGAAATATTCCAAGCCCTGGAAAAGCAAGGTGTGGGCAAAGCCGAACTAACCCTGCATGTTGGCCTCGGGACCTTCCGCCCCGTCTCGGCAGAAATCATTACCGACCACGAAATGCACCATGAGCGCTATGCCGTTTCCGAAGAAGCAGCCCAAACCATTAACGCCGCGAAAGAAGGGGGCGGGCGCGTTGTCGCCGTCGGTTCCACCTCCGTCCGCACCTTGGAATCCATTTCGCCAATCCATACTGCGGAAGGCGCAACCAACATTTTCATCTACCCGCCCTACGAGTTCAGGAACGTCGATGCCATCCTCACCAACTTCCACCTGCCCAAATCGACGCTATTGATGATGATGTCCGCCTTCGCCGGGCGCGAGCTCATGCTCAAGGCCTACGAGGTTGCCGTGCAGGAAAAGTATCGCTTCTTCAGCTATGGCGATTGTATGCTGATCCTGTAGCTGGAGATTTGCTTAGTGGGAAAAACAAATGCAGTTCATGAAAAAGCGGAAGCCTATGGAATCGATGTTTCATTGCTTCGCGCCAACCTGTGCCTTACGCCAACGGAACGCCTTCGCCGCCATGACCGCACATTGACTAGAATGCAAAAACTCCGAAAGGCTATGGAGCAAAAGCGTGGCTAATCTGACGGATATTATTGAACGCCTGATTCAGGCCAATGTGGATTTTGTCCTTGTCGGCGGGCTTGCGGCCGTAACTCACGGCAGTTCAATGGCCACCCAGGACATCGACATCTGCTGCAACTTTTCCACAGGAAATCTTCTGCGACTTCAATCGGCCCTTGCAGACCTTCATCCTGTCCACCGCATGACAACCAACCAGGTTCCCTTGGAACTGGATGCGGAAAACCGCACCAAATTGAAGAACCTTTATCTCGAAACCGATATGGGGCAACTGGATTGCCTTGGCGAAATCCTCGGGATTGGAAGTTTTGAGAAGGTCAAGCAACAGAGCGAGTCAATCGAACTGGATGGCCAAGCCTGCCGAATCCTCCGCATAGATGCCCTCATCGTTGCAAAGAAAGCCATGGGGCGACCAAAGGATCTTGAAACCATCAAGCAACTGGAAGTGATCCAGTGCGAGCGAGAACAATCGTAGGCAGAACCAACGCACCTCGCCCATGGGCAACGGAGCAGGTGATTGCGTCGAACAGAAGTTATCTTCCGTCTACATTCTGACTTGAAACGCATTGCCCGCTTCCGTAATCCTACCGCCTGTTTTTGCTAAAAAGTAACAAGGAGATATCCAATGGCCAAAAAAACGCTGAAATTCAAGACCGAGCTGGAGCAGCTGCTCCACCTCATTACCCATTCGCTCTATTCCCACCGCGAGGTGTTCCTGCGCGAGCTGATTTCCAATGCCTGCGATGCGATCGACAAGGTGCGCTTCGAAGGGCTGAACAATCCCGACATGCTCGATGGAGAATCCGACTGGAAGATTTCCATCCGCGCCGACAAGGAAGCCAAGACGCTGACGATTTCCGACAACGGTATCGGCATGTCGAAGGATTCCGTCATCGAGAACCTTGGCACCATCGCCCACTCCGGCACCAAGGCGTTCCTCGCCCGTGCACAGGAGATGGATGTGAAGGACAACCCGGAGCTGATCGGCCAGTTTGGCGTCGGCTTCTACGCCTCGTTCATGGTGGCCGACGAGGTGACGGTCGTCACCAAGGCACACGGCGAGGAGGCCGTGCAATGGAACTCCAAGGGAACCGGAAACTTTACCATCTCGGACGTGGACAAGGAGCATCGCGGCACCGACATCGTCCTGCATCTCAAGGAAGAGGCTTCCGAATACCTCGACGAGTGGACCATCCGCTCCACCGTCAAGAAGTTTTCCGATTTCCTCGAACACCCGGTTGTGCTCTTCACCACCAAGAAGGATGAAAAGACGGAAGTAGAGGAAGAGGTCGAGGAACAGATCAACACGCAGAAGGCCATCTGGCTGCGGCAGAAGAGCGAGATCAAGGACGAGGAATATGCCGAGTTCTACAAGCATGTCTCGCACGACATGAAGGATCCGTCCGAAACGATCCACTACAACGCCGAGGGCGCGATCGAGTTCAAGGCGCTGCTCTTCATCCCCGAGGCCAAGCCCTTCGACATGATGATGAACAACGACCCGAAGGCGCACCTGAACCTCTACGTCCAGCGCGTCTTCATCTCCAACGAGTTCGACAACCTGCTGCCGGGCTACCTCCGTTTCGTCAAGGGCGTGGTCGATTCCTCCGACCTGCCGCTCAACGTCTCGCGCGAAATCCTGCAGGAAAACCCGATGCTGGATAAGATCCGCAAGAACCTCGTCGGCCGCGTCCTCAAGACGCTGGCCGCGATGAAGAAGAAGGACTACGACAAGTTCCTCAAGTTCCACGAGGAGTTCGGCACCATCCTCAAGGAAGGCCTCCAGTCCGACTGGGAAAACAAGGAAAAAATTGCCGACCTCCTGCTGTTTGAATCAACCGCCAAGGATGCCGGCGAAAAGACCTGCTTCGCCGACTATGTTGAAAACATGGCCGACGACCAGGAAGAGATCCTCTACCTCGCCGGCGAAAACCGCGCCGCCATCGCCAACTCCCCCTACCTCGAATCGTTCAAGGCCGACGGCAAGGAAGTCCTGCTGATGATCGACCCGATCGACGACTTCGTCATTCCGCAGCTGATGGAATACAAGGGCAAGAAGCTCAAAGCCGTCAACAAGGGCGATCTCGAAGAGGACAAGGAAAAGCTCAAGGACGAAGAAAAACAGTTCGAGGGCTTCATCGGCTATGCCAAGGAGCTACTCGACGGCATCAAGGAGGTCAAGCTGACCTCCCGCCTCAAGGATTCGGCCGCCGTACTCGTGGGCGACGAATATTCCATGAGCCCGCATATCGAGGAAATGATGCGCCGCATGGGGCAGGAGGTTCCGCCGCGCGAAAGCGTGCTCGAACTCAACCCCGAGCATGCCGTCGTCCAGAAAGTGCAGGCACTCTACGACGCCGACAAGAAGGATCCGAAGGTTGGAACACTGACCCAGCTGCTGCACGACCAGGCCGTCAT
>JBDLHZ010000166.1:0-6283 GCA_039715135.1 Verrucomicrobiota bacterium | reverse complement strand
GAATTCGGGGCGACCTCTGTATTTTCGAATGATATTTATATGGTCTCAACGGCTTTCAGTCCTCAAAACTATGCTTTTGTCGACGAAAAGACCCCGCAGTTCGAAGTCCATGAATACGCCAGTGCGCCTCTATATAACGGGATTAGGTCGGCCCAGGTCAAGGGAGGCTACTGGGACCAGAACATTCGGAATCCGGGCTATCTTTTGCCGCGCGACGGCGGCACAAACTATATCAACGCTTGGGACACGTTGATTGCCGCCAATGTTAATCACATATATATCGAAAGCTGGAACGAATATGACGAGGGATCCGGCATCTACGCAACGGATCCCACCAACTCGCCGTGGATCAAGCCCGGTAGCGGAAACACCGGCACCGACACCTGGTCCGGCACCGACGATCCGTATGAATATATCCACACCACGGCCACCAAGGCCACTTTGTTCAACGACATTCCAAACCATGATGCAACAATCCTTTGGCATAACTTTCCGGACAGCATGTATGTGGGGGATACGCAGTTGGTCACCGTGGTCGTGCGCAACACCGGCGATGCTCCCTGGACTGCCGCCGCAGACTACAAATTTGGCGACAAGGCGGACGGAGCGGCGCAATTTGGGGCATCCCGCTACTTGCTCGACGACAACGAGGACGAAATCCCTGTTTACGGCGGCATTTTCCGTGGCCGGCCAAAAACCTTCACGATAACCCTGATCGCGCCGACGACTCCCGGAATCTACGAGACCCACTGGGGCATGTTGCAGGAGTATGTCGAGTGGTTTGGCGAGGATCTGGCCCACACGTTTACTGTTGAGTTGGTTGATCCGGCTTCGATTGCCGAGTGGTCTGCCGTTTCCAACGATGTGATGAAAATGGTGGTCGATGCCCCTGGCCCGGCGAGCCGCTACCACCCCGAAGCCTCCACCAATCTGGTGGAGGGAGGATGGGCGCGTGTGCCGCATTCCACCAATGGCCTTCCTCCGTTCGTCGAGACCAACCTCAGCTATTCCACTGCGGAGGGAACCAACGAGGTGATCTATGTGGAAACCGATGCAACTAGCGCTGAATTCTTCAAGATCATCGGCGAGTAGCATCGCACCCGAGCATCCGGCACCATAAGAAGTATCGATGTGTATTGGGGAGTTGTGCAATCGGTGTGGCGACAGGTTTCATAATGACGGATGGTAACGGGGTTGGATGAAGCGGGTGTTCAAAAAGAAACAGAAAATCACCAGGGGAATGCCCAGCGCGGTGCTGCTGAGCATTGCGATCCATGCCGCGCTCTTCTTTCTTGCCGGAGCGTTGGTGGTCTTCACGGTGGTGAAGAAGAAGGAGATCGAGTTCGAGCCACCCAAGGCGGTCGAGCGACCAAGGATGAAACTCAAGAAGCCCAAAGTGAAGATCAAGAAAACCTCGAAGCCCAAGCCGACCAACCGCATCGTCACCAAGGTCAACCGTGCGAGCATGCCCGACATCCAGCTTCCTGAAATGTCCGGCATGGGCGAAGGGCTTTCCGGCGGCATCGGCGGCTTCGACATGATGCCCGACTTCGACGATGTCACCGTCTTTGGCGGCGGGCAAAGCATCGGCAACGACTTTATCGGGACCTTCTACGATTTCAAGCGCGACCGGCAGGGTCGCGACCGTGCAATGGATACCGGCACGTTCCAGCAAAAGGTGGCGAAATTTGTCAGGGGCGGCTGGAAGACCTCCGATCTGGCGCGATACTATCGGTCGCCAAAAACGCTCTACGCCACCTCGTTCATGATGCCGCCGATCCCGTCGCTGCTCGCCCCGGCCGCCTTTGGCGAGGCCGACACGGCCGCCTATTGCTGGCTGGTGCACTACAAGGGGCAGTTTGTTCATCCGACCGGCGGAAGGTTCCGCTTCCGGGGGAGGGCGGACGACATCCTGCTGGTGCGGGTGGACGGGAAGGTGGTGCTTAACGGCTCCATCCCGGACAACGGCATCATGTTCATCTACAGCAACTGGCAGAACAGCACCTCTGAAAGCCAGAAACATTGCATGGGAAACTCCTACCGCGGAAACAGGAAGGCCGAGGTTGGCAATTGGATTACGCTGGAGCCGGGAGTCCCGCTGGAGATGGAGGTGATCATGGGCGAGGTTCCCGGCGGGGAGTTCAGCGCGATGCTCGTGGTCGAGGAAGAGGGGGCGGAGTATGAAAGAAACAGGCAGGGAGGCCCCATCCTGCCCATGTTCACCACGGCGGAGCCGACCCTCGATCTCATCGATGAAATCCTCAAGCATCTTGTTCCGGGCGAGGCAGGCATCGCAAACCTTCCTGTTTTTTGCGATTACAAAACGGGAGGCGACGCATCAACCGCCCGTGTGGGAAAAACCACCCCTCCGGAAACAACATCGGAAGAAGGGCATTCCGACGAGACTGGAATGCGGGTTTGGACCGGCTTGGGCGGCGGCACATTGGAGGCTAGGTATCTCGCCATGGTTGGCGGGAAGGTGGTGCTGGAAACGGCCAAGGGAAAGCAACAAAAAATTCCCGTGACGGAGCTTTCCCCGGAAGACCGGAACCATGTCGAGCTCATCAATCCTCCGGAATTCAATATTGATTTCTCGAAGCAAACCTCGCAACGGATTCCCGATCCGGGGCCGTACAACCAGGATGCCGTCATCAGGGTGATCGATTATGTATTCGGAGCCAAGTTGAAGCAAACAAGCTCGGGAGCCTACAACCACGAGCTACGCGTCGAATTCTTTGCCATTGGCGCGGAAAACGGCGGCGACAAGTATATCTTGCTTGATCGGAAGGAAAGCACCTTCACTCCCGCCAAGGAAAACGAGCGGTCGCACAGCTTCAGGGGCAAGCCCATCGAGCTATTGGACTATATAACGGATAGCCAGCGCCGGGGCGAAAAGTACAGCGGATTCCTGATTACCGTTACGGATGAGCGCGGGAAAATCATAGGCTCCAGAACATCGGACGACTGGCTTTTCGAAAACCTGGGAAACCTGAAGAAGCTCCCGGTCGGCAGGTACATGGATAAAACCTGCACCCGTGCGCATCCGACCAGTCCCAAGGCAAATTATCCTCAATGAAAGGCGATGCATGCAGGGTGGTAGGATGAAAAGGGCAAGCCGGAATGGTTTTGGCCGAATATTTTTGGCTGCGGCGATCATGGGCGGCCTCGCCGTGCGCAGCGGTGCCCAGTTGATTTCCAATGGAAGTTTCGAGAACGAGGTTGTCGGTACGTCGGTGGTCATTTCGACCAACGATACGCTTGTCGATTTATCAACCTTTAGCGACTGGCGGGTTTTCAGTGTTGGCGGGCCACCGTCAACCGGGCTTTCCGCAACCACCGTAACGGATGCCTCCGACGGGAACCAGGCGCTGCGGCTGGATGCAACGCGTCTGGATTTGACGGATTTCGGCACCGGCGTGGACCATGGCCTTGACCGGGACGGCTCCCGGATACCGGTGATCAATACCAACTTTACCTTTTCGTTCGATGCGGCATGGATCAGCGGTTCAACCAATTTTCTTGCCATCTTGGCGGAGCACGGTGCCAACGGCGCCTATCTCGGGCACGCAGCTTGGTATTATTGCACCGTTTCCAACTCGGACTACCAGACGTTTTCCTTCGAGTGGACGCCGGCGGGCGGCAATGCAACCCATTCGGTGAACCCTTCCTTCCGGCAAATGCCGACGGATGCGGAAACCTCTTCATCGCTTTTGCTGGACAATGTCCGGTTGACGCCTCCCGACGGGGTCTCGATCACCCCTGCGGCGATTGCGGCGAAAAGCGCGCGCGGCGATCCGACCGATATTTTCCAGACCATCGCCAAACCCGACATCTCGTTCGACTCCGGCCTGCATCCGGCGGGGTACCACATCGAGGATTTGTTTTCTGCGTACGACCCTGTCGGGTGGAATGAGGATGTGGTTTTTTCAGATACAAACGGGACAAACGTGTCGTCCGTTTGTTTCTCCACCCCGGATCCGGTTCATTTGACCCAGTTGGTCGTTGGATTGGCCAACGATGGCGTCGCGGGGCCGGACAACGACAGAAGAACCTGTTCCAGCATACGGCTTTATGCCAGCCTTTGCCCGTGCTTGCTAATGAATGAACCGGTTGCGGATATCGCGGTCGATCCAGAGTATACCGACGCATACGGGGGCAGCCAGATCACGGTGGATATTCCCCTCGACGTGGATGCCCGGTATTTCTACATTGAATTTCTGGAGCCTCGGGATCATGGAGTCCGGGTCTTCGAAATCGACGGGTATGGCGATGTGCTGTATTCCGACCCCACCCTTCCGCCGACGATTGTCGGTTGCTCCACGGTCTCCAGCAACATGCTGGAAATGGTGGTCGACGCCCCGGGGCCGGCGAACCGCTACCATCTTCAAGGCACGGCCAGCTTGCTTCCCGAATCAAGGCTCTGGAGGCGCGTGGCGCATTCGGACGGCGGCGGCGGGCCGTTTGCCTACACCAATCTGGCCTATTCCACTCCGGATACCGCCACGGACACCAATGAGGTGGCCCATGTGCGGACGGATGATGCGGCGGGGTTTTTCAGGATTGTCGGCGACGGGGAGCGCAGTGCCACGATTGCCAGGGAGCTGGAGGACTATTTCGATCAGGTAAACCCGCCCTACGGTTCCCTGGAGCGGAAAAATGCCCTGTATCGTGTCGACGCCTTGGTGAACCACCACCCATTCCCCTACGACGATTGGTTGAAGGGCTTCTTCCTCAACAGATACCTGAAGACGATCGACGGCATCGAAACCACCGACGTTCAAACCGGTGCCGTGGCATGGAATCTCTACAACATGGCCTATGTCGTTAAGACAAAGGGGATCACCGTTGCTTTCGATTTGATCCGGGTGCCCCATGCGTTAAGGGGGACGCTGGATGACGAGTTGTATGACAAGCTGGCAACGAAAATCGTGGATTTGTGCGACGTTCTCTTCATCAGCCATGCGCATGACGACCATGCGGATGGGTTTGTCGCCGACGAGTTCATCAGGCGGGGGAAGCAGGTGGTCGCTCCATCGAATATATTTATGCAGGCGGATTTTTATGACGATATACTGCACCTGCCGCCGGATGGCGCAAAAACCAACCTTTGGGTGCCCGGAAGGGGTGTCGAGCTTTCATTGCGCATCTATCCCGGCCACCAGCAGATTTCGGCAACGGGCGCGATCGAAAACAACTTTACCGTGGCAACCCTGCCGAACGGGATCACGGTGGCCCATTCCGGCGACCAGTACTGGGCGCCCGACTTCGTGTGGATCGACACGGTGTACACCGATGTCGCGGTGGATATCCTGATGGCCAACAACTGGACCCTGTGGCCCGACCGGCTGCGCAATGGGGTGCGCCCGGCCATCATATTGCCGGGCCACGTCAACGAGATGGGCCACGGCATTCCCAGCCGGATTCCATTTTGGAAGAGCTATCTTTCTTGGCAAAATGCAGGGGACGAGGCGGTCCACTTGCTTTGGGGCGAGCCTTATGGATACGGCGGTTCGGCCAAGATCATTGGGGAATAGCAGGTGGTAAGGGGGGGGGCGAGGGGAGCCCCCCTTTCATCGTTCATCGAGGCAATCCGGAAGAAAGGTTCTGGACATTTGTGCCATGACTAAAATAGAAACAGGGATGCGAAAATTTGAGAGGATTTCAAGAACCATTGCCGGCCAGATAGAAAAAGGGGATTTCTCCCTTTCCGGGTTGCCCAGTGGCCGTTTTTTTGCCGACAGGCTTGGCGTAAACCGAAACACCATCGGAAAGGCCATGGAGGTTCTTGAAAACGAAGGCGTTATTCAACGGCAGGAAAACGGACGCTACGAGATCACTCCAAAACCGAACGGAAGAACGCAAAGCTTGTCCATCGCTTTTTTGTCCCCCCCCGCATATTCCTCCGGCAATATCCGGGTCTGGTACGAAGCGCTCCTGCTCTATGCCGCCAAGCACAACTATCTTCTTCGCCCGTTCCTCTATCTCCACTGGGATGATGTCTCCATCAGTCAGATTCTCTCCACCTTTGATGGGGTTTTCGTTGTCTCTTCCGAGGAGGACATCCCGCCGGATACGCTGAAGCTGTTGCAGTCGAAAAACGGGCTGGTCATGATCAACAACAATATCAGCCAATACCATATTCTTTCGGTCAATCTATTCCCCGGGGTTTTTGTTCGGCATGCTTTGGATCGGCTGGCCAAGCTGGCCCACAAATCGATTGCCTGCCTGCACATAGAAACGGATCAAAGCAACATATTGAGGGATCGGATCGACCAGTGGAAAT
>JBDLHZ010000165.1:0-6315 GCA_039715135.1 Verrucomicrobiota bacterium | reverse complement strand
GGCTAACACGTTGTTGCTGGGCATACTCTTCGCGCAGAAGGACAAGACGCTGATGGAGCAGGCCCCCGCGCCGGCGGCACAGCCCGCAGCCATGCAGACACAGCCGGTCGATGCCATTGATCTGGTTGTTCCGACAGAAGAACCTGCCGCTGCGGAACCGCAAGAGGAAATGTAGCCCGAAGCCGCGTTCCCCGAATGAGGTTCCGGCTTCCAGCACGACGACTCCCCAAGGCCTTCCTTTTGGCCGTGTTGGGGAGTTTTCTTTTTTCGGGGTGTGGGAAAAAGGAATCGGTTCCATTGTCCGGAAACGAAACGGTTGCCTATTCCCGGACCAGTCCTATCCGGGGTCTGGATCCGGCATCGGCCGGAGAGGTTTCATCTTCACTGGCCATTGCGCGCATGTACGAAGGACTGCTGGAATACGACTATCTTGCCCGACCCTACAAGGTGGTTCCGCTGCTGGCGGAAGCCATGCCCGATATTTCCGGCGATGGCCTTGTCTATACCTTTAAAATCCGCAAGGGCATCTATTTTCACGACAACCCATGTTTCCCCGAAGGAAAGGGGCGCGAGCTTGTTGCCGGTGATATTGCCTATTCCATCAAGCGCGTTGCCGATGTGAAGAATGTTTCCTCCGGCTTCTGGGCGTACAACAAGCGGATCAAAGGTATCAATGCGTTTCATGATGCCTCAATGAGTAAGGAGCCGACCGACTACGGCATGGTGGTGGAAGGGCTCAAGATGCCCGATTCGCACACGCTGCAGATCACGCTGACCGAGCCCTATCCGCAACTGCTCTATATTCTGGCCATGCACTATAGCTTTGCCGTGCCGCGCGAGGCCGTGGAGTTCTACGGCAAGGATTTTGTGAACAATCCGGTCGGCACCGGTCCCTATGAGCTGGTGGAATGGCGGCGCAATTCCCGCATTGAATTTGTACGCAGCCCGAAATGGGCGGAAACCGGGCGCAGCGAAACCTATCCGGCCACTGGAACCCCGGAACAGGAAGCCGCCGGGCTGCTGAAGGATGCCGGGGAGCAGATGCCCTTTATTGATCGCGTGGTGCAATATGTGATCGAGGACACCACCACGGCTTGGATGATGTTCCTTTCCGGCCAACTGGGGGTATCCGCCATCACGCGCGACAACTGGGATGCCGTCATCACCGGCGACAAAAAGCTGAATGATTCGTTGGGCGAGCGCGACATCGATCTGATTTCTTCGCCAACGCTCGACATCTTCTACCTAGGCTTCAACTGGGACGACCCGGTGGTTGGCGAAAGCGACGATCCGGAGCAAAACCTGCGCAACCGCAAGCTGCGGCAGGCACTGAGTTGCGCCTACGATTTCGACCAGATGAACCAGTTCATGAACTATCGCCTGCATCCCATTGGCGGGCCGGTGCCGCAACCGCTGGCTGGTAGCCTCAAGGAACCATCGCCCTATGCCTTCAGTCTCGACAAGGCCAGGCAGCTGCTCGTCGAGGCGGGCTACCCGGAGGGAAAGGATCCAAAGACCGGAAAGCGCCTGGTGCTGACCATGGAGCTGGGTAGCGCCGACTCCAATACGCGGCAGTCGATGGAGCTGATGGCCGACATGTACCAAAAGATTGGCATCGTGCTGAAAGCCTCGTACAACACCTGGCCGGCCTTTATCGAAAAAATGAATCGCCGACAGTCGCAGATGTTCCGCCTGGGCTGGGTGGCCGACTATCCCGACGCCGAAAACTTCCTTCAACTGTTCTACAGCAAGAACGAGTCGCCCGGACCGAACCACGCCAACTACCGCAATGTGGAAATCGACCGGATGTACGAAGAGATCCGTACCATGCAGGACACGCCGGAACGCACCGCGATCTATGAAAAGATGGCCGGTATCATTATCGAAGACTGCCCGTGGATCTACATGTACCAGCCGATGAGCTATGCCCTCAAGCATAGCTGGCTCGAAAACTATGTCTCGCACGATTTTCCCTACGGCATGGGAAAGTACCGCCGGTCGAACAACAATGTGCGCAAGGCGTGGTTCGAATCCTATGGTGAAACCAAGCTCGATATGGCGGGAGGCGACTGATGCTGAAATATGTTTTCAGGCGAATTCTGCAGATGATTCCGACGGTGATCGGGGTTGTGCTCGTGACGTTTGCCCTGTTCAACATAGTGCCCAACGATCTGGCGGCGATTGCGCTCGGTAAGAACGTGACCCTCGAAATGCTCGAAAACTTCGATGCGCAGCGCGGGTTGAACAAGCCGCTCTTTTTTGGCACCCGCGCAAAAACGCGCGCCTACGAGGAACAGGATTTCAGGCAAGGGGCGGGGCGCTGGCGCAACTGGTCGAACGCCGTCTATTCCGCCGAGTCCGCAACCGTCACGCTTCAGCCCGGGGCGGAAATCGATCCAGTCGCCTTTCCGCTCAAGGACGGCATCGAATACGAATGGAAAATAAAATACCGGGGCGGAGGCACGCTGGCGGGGCAGGAGCTTTCCTCCAAGGATTGGAAAACCGACAAGGTGCGTTTCCAAGGGATGGAAAACGGGGGATTCAAGACCGGCCTCCAAGCATTGGACATTCAGCGGCTTGAACTCAATCGGGTCGTCCGCAATCCGTTCGATTCGCAGCTCTTTTTCTATGTCGGGCAGCTGGCTCGGGGCGAGTTGGGTTTTTCCGAGCATTTCAAGCAGCCGGTTTCCAAGCTGTTGCTCGACGGCGTTCCGCCTTCGCTTTCACTGATGATCCCGATCTTTTTCGTTGGACTCGTTGTCTCCATCAGCCTCTCGCTGATCTGCGCCTTTTTCCGCAATCAGTTCATCGACCGGTTCCTGGTGGTGACCGCGGTTGCACTGATGAGCATCAACTATCTCGTCTTTATCATCGTCGGCCAGTATTTCCTTGCCTACAAGCAGGGGGTGTTCCCCGTGTGGGGCTACGAATCCGCGCGCTACCTTGTTCTTCCGGCCATCATTGGGATCATCAGCGGCCTTGGTTCAAACATCCGTTTCTACCGCACGATCATGCTCGACGAAATGTATAAGGACTATGTCCGCACCGCCTTTGCCAAGGGCGTCTCCAAGCCACGCGCCCTCTTTGTGCATGTCTTGAAGAACGCCATGATTCCGATCATCACCAACGTCGTGATTGCTATCCCATTCCTCTACACCGGTTCGTTGCTGCTTGAAAAATTCTTTGGCATTCCGGGGCTTGGATATCTCGGTGTAACGGCCGTGCTTTCATCCGATATCGATGTAGTGCGGGCCTTGGTCCTGATTGGCGCCCTCATGTTTGTGGTTGCCAATCTTCTGACGGATATTTGCTACGCCGCGGCCGACCCAAGGGTGAAGCTGAAGTAAATACGAAGCACGAATATCGAAATGCGAAACAATTTCAAAACTGCAATGGAAAATGGACAAAACAGGAGAACGGCGGAAGGCTGGCACGAGCATTTGGAACATTTGATTTTTCAAATTCGAATTTGTTTCGGATTTCGAATTTCGGAATTAGGATTTTAGTGGAATGAACATGAAGCAAGGCCAGAGTCTATGGAACGATGCTTGGCGGCGGTTGAAGAACAACCGCATGGCCATGGTCTGTCTTGGGCTGGTGATCTTCTTCACGCTACTGGCCATCTACGGCGAGGTGGTCTATCGCTACCACGAGATCAAGGACATTACGCCAGCCTACCAGATGACCAATCTAGACCAAATGTACCAGCCGCCCGGTTCCAGCCATTGGATGGGTACCGATGGGCTGGGGCGCGATGTCATGGCGCGGCTGGTGCAAGGTGTCCGCATTGCCTACAAGGTCGGCATCATTACTTCGCTCATCGCCATTCCGATCGGGGTGGTTCTTGGTTGCCTGGCCGGCTTCTTCGGCGGGAAGGTCGATGACTTTATTGTGTGGCTCTATTCCACGTTCGCCTCCATGCCCGGCCTGCTGTTCATTCTTGCCATTGCCATGGTGGTGCCCGGCAAGGGGCTGCTGGGCGTCTATCTCGGCATCGGCCTAACCACCTGGGTCGGGCTCTGCCGTCTTGTGCGCGGCGAGGTGATGAAGCACAAGGAACAAACCTATGTGCAGGCTGCCAAAACACTGGGTCTTGGCTCCGGACGCATCATGTTCAAGCACATTCTGCCCAATATCTCGCACGTCATCATTGTAACCTTTTCGTTGCGCTTCCCGGCTGCGGTCGGCACCGAGGTTATTATGAGCTTCCTCGGTATCGGCGTGCAGGGCGAACCTTCGTGGGGGCTGATGATCGACTCCGCCCGCATGCGCCTTTGGCAGGGCATGTGGTGGGAAATGACCTTTGTGACCATTGCGCTGTTCCTTCTCGTATTGGCTTTCAACCTTTTGGGCGACGCCTTGCGCGACGCATTGGATCCGAGACTGAATGACTGATGGAGCCGCCAAGATGGCGGCAATACGTACCGCCGGCTTCCAGCCGGCCTTGGAAAATGGGAAATAAAGAAAACATCTTGGAAGTACAGACCTTGAGCGTGCATTTTGGGCATGGTGACGGGCTGGTGAAGGCCGTCGATGAGGTTTCGTTCACGGTTGGACGCGGCGAGACCGTCGCGCTTGTCGGTGAAAGCGGTAGCGGAAAAAGCATCAGCGCGCTTTCGCTCACGAAGTTGGCACCACGCGCCGCCACCTATGCGGGCGGGCAGGTGCTCTTCAACAACGAAAACATGCTGGCACGGTCCGACCGCGAACTACGCGATATCCGTGGCAGCCAGATTTCCTATATTTTCCAGGAGCCGATGGTTTCGTTCAATCCGGTCTTCACGGTCGGCTGGCAGATTGAAGAGGCGATCAAGCTGCACCAAAAGGGCGTCGACCGAAAATCCGAGGTTGACCGGTTGCTTGACCTGGTCCATCTGCCGAATCGTTTGGCGACGGCCTATCCGCACGAAATGAGCGGAGGCCAGTTGCAACGCTGCATGATCGCCATGGCGTTGGCCTGCTCGCCCGAACTGCTCGTGGCCGACGAGCCGACCACCGCGCTTGATGTCACCGTTCAGCGCGAGATCCTCAACCTGCTTTCTGAACTCAGCGAAAAGGTCGGGCTTTCCGTTCTGATGATTACGCACAACTTCGGCATTGTCTCCGATCTCGCCGACCGAGTCTATGTCATGCAGAAAGGCAGGATTGTCGAGGAGGGTTCCACCAAGCAGATCCTCTACGACCCGCAGCACGAATACACCAAGCAACTCATGGCCGCCGTCCCGCGCCTCCACCCTAAAAAGTAATATGGACCAACTGCTTATAGTCGAAGAATTGAACGTCGTTTATGGCCATGGCAAGGATGCCGTGCATGCCGTGAAGGATGTATCGCTCGAGATTGCTCCCGGAGAAATCTTTGGACTGGTAGGGGAGAGCGGCTGCGGGAAAAGCTCTCTCGGCAAGGCAATCATTCGGCTCGAAAGCCCCGTCTCCGGCAAAGTGGTCTTCAAGGAAAACGATGTTTCGAAACTCAAGGGAAGTGAGCTGAAAAACTATCGGCAGGAAGTGCAGATGGTTTTCCAGGATCCGTACGGCTCCCTTAACCCGCGCATGAAAGTGGGCAATGCGATCATCGACGTGCTGGAAGTCCATCGGATCGGCAAGAACACCGCCGAGCGGCGTGAACGCGTAGCCGAACTGTTCGATGCTGTTGGACTTGATTCCAACTGGGCGTGGCGCTATCCGCACGAGTTTTCCGGCGGCCAGCGCCAGCGCATCTGCATTGCCCGCGCACTGGCGCTCAATCCCGATTTGCTGGTGGCTGATGAACCGGTTTCCGCGCTCGATGTTTCCGTGCAGGCTGAAATTCTTGAGTTGCTAGAGGAACTGCGCACCACCCGGGGGCTGGCCTTCCTGTTTGTCAGCCACGACCTCGCCGTCGTGCGTAATGTCTGTGACCGCGTGGCGGTGATGTACAACGGTGAAATCGTTGAAATGGGCGATGTCGCCGACGTGATCGACAACCCGCAGCACGAATACACCCGCAAGCTCCTCGCTGCCGTCCCTTCGTTCTAGTTCCAATACGGCATTGGAAGTGGCACTACCTCCGACTTAGGGCATGGTTAAGAAATATTGTAGCCGGGGGCGGTGACCCCGGAGTTTCTTTGCCATAGCCTCGTTCAGAAATGGCGGGGTCAACGCCCCCACCTACAACAAAGCGCTCCGCATAACAATGCATGGGGTCGCTGGCAATTCAGGGTTTATACCGTCTGTGAGTAGCGGCCTTGGCGCTGGTCGTTTTGGAGATAGGCGTCGAAGCGCATGGCGATGATGCGGATGAAGAGGCGGCCGAGTTCGGTGACATGCAGGCCGCCG
>JBDLHZ010000164.1:0-6340 GCA_039715135.1 Verrucomicrobiota bacterium | reverse complement strand
TTTTTTTTGGCTTGGGGGTTGACACCCAAATGCTTTTCTATAAAGTCCTCCCCCTTATGTGCCAAATGGGTTTTGGCCATATCGTAGCGAAATAATAGGAAACAGGGACTTTGTGAGCACATTTTTGTTACCGGTGTGCAACAGGGTTTCTTTGCCTGTGGTTATTTAAGGATGGGCGATGCCCATGTAGCTCAGTTGGTAGAGCGCATCCTTGGTAAGGATGAGGTCAGCAGTTCAAATCTGCTCATGGGCTCCATTAATCTGGTTTGAGGTAGGAAGTTAACTGAGGAAGATTCAGGAGGTAAACAAAATGGCTAAGGATAAGTTTGAACGGACAAAACCCCATGTGAACGTGGGAACAATCGGTCACGTTGACCATGGTAAAACAACTGTAACGGCAGCGATCACTTGCGTGCAGGCCAAAAAGGGTCTGTCTGAGTACATTGCATACGACTCGGTTGCGAAAGCTTCTGAATCCCAAGGTCGCCGCGACGCCACCAAGATTCTGACCATTGCGACTTCGCACGTGGAGTATGAATCCGACAACCGCCACTATGCGCACGTCGATTGCCCCGGCCACGCCGACTATATCAAGAACATGATTACCGGCGCCGCCCAGATGGATGGTGCGATTCTCGTGGTCGAGGCCCCTTCCGGCCCGATGCCCCAGACCCGCGAGCATATCCTGCTGGCCCGCCAGGTGGGTGTTCCGAAGATTGTTGTATTCCTGAACAAGTGCGACCTCGTCGATGACGAAGAATTGATCGAACTCGTTGAAATGGAAATCCAGGAACTCCTCGCGAAGTATGAGTTTGAAGAAGACAGCCCGATTATTCGCGGCGCCGCCCTGCCGGCCATCAACAACCCGGAAGGCGACGAGGCCAAGTGCATCCAGGAGCTTATGGAAGCCCTCGACAGCTGGATTCCGGAGCCGGAACGTGTAACGGATCTGCCCTTCCTGCTTCCGATCGAGGACGTGTTCTCCATCGAAGGTCGCGGCACGGTGGTAACCGGTCGTGTTGAGCGTGGTATCATCCACACCGGCGACGAAGTCGAAATCATCGGCATCAAGGACACCGCCAAGACAACCTGTACCGGCGTTGAAATGTTCCGCAAGATCCTCGACGAAGGACAGGCTGGCGACAACGTGGGCATCCTGCTGCGCGGCACCAAGAAGGACGAGGTCCAGCGCGGCCAGGTTCTTGCGAAGCCGGGCTCCATCAAGCCGCACACCAAGTTCATTGGCGAAGTATACGTTCTGTCCAAGGATGAAGGTGGACGCCACACGCCGTTCTTCAAAGGCTACCGTCCGCAGTTCTACTTCCGCACGACCGACGTGACGGGCGACATCAAGCTGCCGGAAGGCGTTGAGATGGTCATGCCTGGCGACAACGTCACCATGGATGTTGAGCTGATTACGCCGATCGCCATGGAGGCGCACATGCGTTTCGCGATTCGCGAGGGTGGGCGTACCGTTGGTGCGGGCCGCGTTACTGAAATTTCCGAGTAGCGGAAAGAATCTATCGGGTGACGGGTGGGGTTTTTCCCTGCCCTGATCCTGTATAATCCCAAACAGGACGAAACCATGCCAAGAGATATCATCACTCTGGCCTGCACCGAGTGCAAGGAACGCAACTACACGGGCACCAGGAACAAGAAGCTCGAGACGGGGCGCCGCGAGGTCAAGAAATATTGCCCGCGCGACAAAAAGCACACGTTGCACCGCGAAACAAAGTAGCCGGATCGGTTTTTAGAAGACAGGTGAGTAGCTCAATTGGCAGAGCGCCGGTCTCCAAAACCGGGGGTTAGGGGTTCGACTCCCTTCTCACCTGCCACGTTTTTGATAACTGGAAAGCACAATGAACAAGCTAGCACAGAGCGTCGGGAATCTGAGGGCCTTCATCGGAGAGGTGAAGGTTGAATTGTTGAAATGCTCATGGCCCACCCGCAAGGAGTTGTTTGGCCAGTCGGTGGTGGTGATCATCTCGGTGATCATTCTCGGGGCATTCGTGGGGGTTTGCGATCTGGTGAACATGGGTTTTCTCAAGTTCGTTATCCGTTAGTTATTGGCTGGGGAATACGATAATCATGGCAAAACAATGGTTCATCCTACACGCGCTTTCCGGCCACGAGCTTAAGGTTCAGCGGAACATAGCCAGCCGCGTCCAGCAGGAGGGGATGGAGGACATCATCGGCGAGGTGCTTATACCCACCGAGAAGGTCTCCGAAGTAAAGCAAGGGAAGAAGACGACGGTAAACCGCAAGTTTTTCCCGGGCTATGTACTGATCAATATCTGCCTGTACGACGATGATAACGCCTTTAACGAGCGGGCCTGGTATTTCATCCAGAATACGCCGAGCGTAATCGGGTTCCTGGGCGGAGACCGCCCTGCCGCGATGAGCGAGGAAGAGGTGAACAGCATTGTCCACCAGATCGAGGAGAAGAAGGAAACGATTGCTCCGAAGGTAATGTTCGAGCCGGGCGAAATGGTGAAGATAACGGACGGACCGTTCTTGAATTTCAGCGGGGCGATCGAGGAGGTCGATCCGGAGCGCGGCAAGTTGAAGATCGCGGTTTCGATCTTCGGGCGTTCGGCTCCGGTGGAACTCGAGTATTGGCAGGTTGAGCGGACCGTCGAATAAATTTGATTGAGGATAGTTATGGCTAAGGAAATAACAGGTTATATCAAACTGCAGATACCGGCAGGGCAGGCAAACCCGGCACCGCCAGTAGGGCCGGCCTTGGGTCAGCATGGCGTAAACATCATGGAATTCTGCAAGGCATACAATGCCGCAACGCAGAGCCAGGCGGGGCTGGTTATTCCAGTCGTGATCACCGTCTACAACGACCGCAGCTTCTCGTTCATCACCAAAAGCCCTCCCGCCGCAGTATTGCTGAAGAAGGCGGCTGCCATTGCCAAGGGGTCCGGCGAGCCGAACCGCGAAAAGGTCGGAACGGTGACACGGGCGCAGCTTGAGGAAATCGTGGAAGCGAAAAAAGACGATCTTAACGCAAATGATATGGATGCTGCAGTGCGGATCATCGCAGGAACTGCGCGCAGCATGGGAATCGAGGTAGAATAAAATGGCTATGCACGGGAAAAAATATAGGAGTGTAGCGGAAAAGGTAAAGCACGACGCCGACTATAGCGTTGCCGATGCAATTGTTTTTTTGCAGGAAAATCCTACCGCGAATTTTGACGAAACATTCGAAATGGCCTTCCGGATGGGGGTTGACCCCAGCAAATCCGACCAGGCCATTCGTTCCACTGTGGCGTTGCCGCACGGAACCGGCAAGGATGTCCGCATCATCGTATTCGCCACGGGCGATGCCGCCGAAGCCGCCCGCGAAGCGGGGGCTGCGGAAGTGGGTTTCGAGGATTTGATCAAGAAGATCCAGGATGGCTGGATGGATTTCGATGCCGCGGTGGCTACGCCGGACGCCATGAAGGAAGTCCGCAAGGTTGCCCGGGTGCTGGGGCCGCGCGGTTTGATGCCGAACCCCAAAACCGGAACCGTCACCGACGACACCGCCGCGGCGGTGAACCAGTTGAAGGCCGGTCGCGTCGAGTTCCGCATGGATCGGAATGGAAATATCATGGTGCCGTTCGGCAAGCGCTCCTTTACAAAGGAAGCCTTGGCCGAGAATGCCCAGTCGCTGGTGGATGCCATTCACGGGGCACGGCCGTCAAGCGCCAAGGGCACCTACATCAAGCGTGCAACCATATCATCGACCATGGGCCCCGGACTGCGGGTTTCCCTCAAGGATGTTTCTGAATAGGAAGGGTTGGATAATACAATGAAACCTGAGAGCAAAGGCATTAGGCCTGAAAAAAAATCGATTGCCGCAGAACTTGATGAGCGCGTATCGGGTGCGCTGTACATGATCATGGCGGACTATGCCGGCATGGATATGCCGGAGACCACCGAGTTGAAGCAACAGCTGCGCGAAAAGGATGCCTCCTTCAACGTGGTCAACAACCGGGTGCTTAACCGCGTCCTCGATGGCCGTGCCACCGACCTTCTCAAAGGGCAGACCGCCATGATCTATGGTGCCGGCGACGTGGTCGAAGTGGCCAAGGTAATCAAGAAATTTACTGCAGCGAACCAAAAGCCGGTCATCAAGGGCGGCTATCTTGAAGGGAAGGCGGTTTCCGGAGCGGAAGTTGCCGAACTCGCCAAGTTGCCGGCCAAGGAAGTCATGCAGGCGATGCTGCTGGGAACCTTGCAGGCTCCGTGCAGCCAGTTGGTTGGTGTGCTGGATCAGAAGGTCGCATCCCTCGTATACGTGCTGGATGCGGTGAAAACGAAACGGGAAGAAGAAGCGTAACAGTTTATTTAGTAAGTAGTCCAAGGAGGAACGACAATGTCCGAAGAAAAAGTAGAAGCAACAGAAGAAGTAAAAGAGGAAGTAAAGCTCGAAGGTAAAATGGCTGAATTTGTGGATTGGGTGGAAACCATCTCGGTTCTCGAGCTTTCCCAACTGGTCAAGGCCCTGGAAGATCGCCTGGGCGTAACTGCCGCGGCTCCGGCTGCCGTTGCCGTTGCAGCACCTGCTGGTGGTGAAGAGGGTGGTGGAGCTGCCGAAAAGACCGAGTTCGACGTTGTGTTGACTGCGGCTGGTGGGCAGAAGATCCAAGTGATCAAAGAGCTTCGCGCACTGACTGGCCTCGGCCTGAAGGAAGCCAAGGGCTTGGTTGACGCCGCCCCGACTTCCGTCAAGGAAGGTGTTTCCAAGGAAGACGCCGAATCCATCAAGGAAAAACTCGAAGGTGTTGGAGCAACCGTGGAAGTCAAGTAAACGTCTCGTTTACACGAATTCCAATGAATTGCCATCCCGCAAGGGATGGCTTGTAGACTGTTTCCCTTTGAGAATCAGAGGGAAACGAGTGTGTTTCTCCAAATCAACCTGAAGGTGCGGGATGGCTGAAAGAAAAAACTTTGGCAAGCTTACCGATGCGCTTGAGGCGCCGGACTTAATTGAAATCCAACTTAACTCCTACAGGGACTTCCTTCAGCAGGACGTATCTCCTTCCAAGCGGAAGAAGATGGGTCTGCAATCCGTGCTGAGCGAGGCTTTCCCGATCGAGAGCTATGACGGACAAATCGCCCTTGACTTCGTAAGCTACGAAATCAAGAAGCCAAAACTGGAGCATCTGGAATCGGTTCGCGAAGGCGAAACCTTTTCGGCGCCGCTCTATGTGACGTTCAAGCTGCGCGAAGGCGAGGATTTGCGTGAAGACACGCTTTTCATGGGCGAAATCCCGCTCATGACCCAGAGCGGCAGTTTCGTGATCAATGGCGCCGAGCGCGTGATTGTCAGCCAGCTGCACCGTTCGCCGGGCATCTGCTTTGAAAAAACGCAGCATGCCAATGGATCCATCCTGCACTCGTTCCGCGTTATTCCGGACCATGGCTCGTGGATCGAGGCGCAGTTCGATACCAGCGACCTGATCTACATCTATCTCGACCGCAAGCGCCGCCGCCGCAAGTTCCTCGCGTCGACGTTCCTTCGCGCGTTGGGCTATGCGACCGACGAGGAGATCCTCGGCCTCTACTACAAGTTTGCCGACTTCTCGCTCTCCAAGAAGAAATTCGACGAGAAGGATCTCGAAAACCTGGTGCTCGCCGACGACATCATCGATGCCGACTCCGAGTCCGTCATCGGTCGCCGCTACGACAGCCTGACCGTCGATATGATCCAGCGCATGAAGCTTGCCGGCTATAAAAAAGTCGGCATCGTCAATGTTTCGTGGGACCAGGGCCTGTTCCTCAAGAGCGTCCAGTCCGACACCACCCGCACCGTCGACGAAGCGCTGAAGGATCTCTACCAGAAGCTGCGTCCGGGCGATCCGCCCACAACCGCTTCCGCCCGCCAGATGATCAAGCGCCTCTTCTTCGACGAAGCCCGCTTCAACCTGAGCCGCGTTGGTCGCTATAAGATCCAGCAAAAGCTGGGCATCAAGAGCACGTCCCTGACCTTGGAGGTCGAAGACGTGGTCGAAGCGCTGCGCTATCTCCTGATGGTTCGCATGGGAACGGGAACCCTCGACGATATCGACCATCTTGGCAGCCGCCGCATCCGCACCGTTGGCGAATTGCTCGAAGGCCAGTGCCGTGTCGGGCTCGCCCGCATCCAGCGCCTCGTGAAGGAGCGCATGACCATCTTCGATACGACGGTCGACCGCCTCTCTTCGCAGAAGCTTATCAACCCGAAGGCGCTCTCCGCCGTGATCAAGGACTTCTTTGGCCGTAGCCAGTTGTCGCAGTTCATGGATCAGACCAACCCGCTTTCCGAGCTTACGCACAAGCGCCGTCTTTCCGCACTCGGTCCGGGCGG
>JBDLHZ010000163.1:0-6374 GCA_039715135.1 Verrucomicrobiota bacterium | reverse complement strand
GCCCGTTGTCCCTCCGCGTGGCCTCCCGGAAAACTATGCGCTTGGAAACAAGCTGGCGGAGTTCCATGTCCGCCAAGGTGCGCACTTGCCGCATTGGACGCGCGAGGGCGGCGTGTATGCCGTCGCGTTTCGACTTGCGGATTCATTGCCTCAACCGGTGTTGGTTTCATGGAAAACCGAGCGGGACAACATCGTTCGAAATGCCGAACAGCAGAAGCGACCGCTGTCCGTGGCGGAAGAAAACCGCCTGCGGCAACTGTATTCCAAAAAAGTGGAGTCCTATCTGGATGCTGGGCATGGCGAGTGCGGGTTGCGTCGGGACGGGGTGGCGAAAATGATGACGGAGGTGTTGCAGTGTTTTGATGGAACGCGATACGACCTGTTGGCGTGGTGCATCATGCCGAACCATGTGCATGTTGTTTTGCATCCGTTGAAAGGGTTTGACCTTCCGGGAATCCTGCATTCATGGAAATCGTATTCGGCCAAGGAGGCCAATCGGATGCTGGGGCGTGAAGGCGCATTCTGGCAGCCGGAGTATTACGACCACCTTATTCGCGATGAAGCCGACTTCCGGCATGCCGTTGAATATGTATTGGGAAATCCGGTGAAGGCCGGGTTGGTGGATTGGAAGTGGTGTGGGGTGAAGTAGCGCAGGGATCATGGGCGGGACGCCCATGCCACGTAGAACGGTGCTTCCAGCCCGTTGTCCCTGAACGGGACCATGGGCAGGGATGCCCATGCCACGGACATCCGCGTTGCCCTTGTCTCGTATTGCATGTTCTGGGAAAATGTGGTAGCTTTTCGAGTTCGAATTATTTAGGAGACAGCTAATGAATGGCAATAAGTGGATCGTATTCATCGTGGCGGGTGCCATGGTGGTTGGGATGAGCGTGCGGGCAGATGACGATGGTGGCCGTCGCGTTAAAAACGGACCTAAGAAAGCAAAAAACATCATCTTCATGGTGCCGGATGGCATGGGGTTGTCGGATGTAACGGCTGCCCGTATTTTCAAAGGTGGTCCTGATGGAGATCCGCTTTCGTTCGAACTATTGAAGCAGACCGGCTATCAGCGCACACATTCGGCCAACAGTACCGTGACCGATTCTTCAGCCGCTGCCGCAGCCTGGGCGACCGGGGACAAATATAACAATGGACAGATCAGTTGGCACAGCGATACCGACATGCCGGAAACAATTCTGGAAATCGCTAAGAAAAAGGGAAAGGCAACCGGTCTGGTGGCCACCTCGGATATCACCCATGCCACCCCGGCGGCATTCGGCGCCCATGTGAGTGCTCGCAAGTCCGAAGGCGAAATTGCCCGTCAGTACATCGAGGAAACCGAGGTCGACGTTTTGCTCGGTGGTGGAATTGCCAATAACCGAAGCAATTCGCCGCTTCCACCGGAAGATCTGGAAGCATTGGTTGATTCTGCGACCAATGAATATGGCTATGCCTATGCCGACACGCTTGCCGAACTGGAAAGCGCTACCTGTGGCGGCAAGATTCTTGGCCTGTTCAAGCAGGGAGGGAAGACTCTTGAAAGGTTCCGCGTTGACCCGGCTAACTCCTATCCGCTTCATGAACCGACCCTGCCGGAAATGACCAAGGCGGCGTTGAAGGTTCTTTCCAGGGACAAGGATGGCTTCTTTCTCATGGTCGAAGGTTCCCAGATCGATTGGAGAAACCATGCCCATGATATTAAAGGCATGATTGCGGAAACCCTCGCCTTCGAAGAATCCGTCAAGGTGGTTATTGAGTGGCTCGATTCCGAGCCTTCCCGCTGGATGCATACCCTCTTGATCGTTGTTCCCGACCATGAAACCGGCGGGTTCCAGATCAATGGTCCGTATGGCAGGCTTTCCAAAACTGGCGACATTGTTGAGGCCGGTTGGACCACTGGCAGCCATACCGCAGTCGATACCCTGGTTTGGAGCGAAGGTGTCGGAAGCGAATATCTCGGTGGTCCGATGGATAACACCGATATCTTCCATGTAATGAAGCAGGTTTTGAAGTAGTTCTTCCTGATTGGCCGGCAGCGGGGCATTCCGGGTTTCTGGGACAGCCTTTTTATTTCTGTTTCAAGTTTCATCCTTCGAGCCTTGGGCGTAGATTGCGCGCCTTATGCAAACCGTGGAAACAGAGTCGCGGCCATTCGGTGGCTGGCGGGAGTTGATGCAGGTCGCCTGGCCGCTGATCATCAATTCGGGCACGTTCGCCGTGTTGCACTTTTGCGATCGGCTGTTCCTTTCGTGGTATGGCGAGGCGGAGTTTCGCGCATCGCTTCCGGCCGGCATCCTCTTCTTTACTTTGATTTGCGGGTTCATGGCGATGGCGGGATTTGCCAATACATTCGTGGCGCAGTTTTGGGGGGCGGGCGACAAGGAAGGATGTGCCCGGGCCACGGCGCAGGGGATTTTCTTTTCGCTGATCGCGTTTCCCCTGATCATGATACTCACGCCTGCCGGGCTATGGATGCTGCGTCTCGGCGGGCATGGTGCGGAGGTGTTGGCGCTGGAGGAGGAATATTTCAGGATCCTGATGTGGTGCGGCGGCGGCATCGTGTTGAGTTCGGCACTGAGCAGCTTCTTTTCCGGCCGCGGCAAGACCTTTGTCATCATGGGCTGCAACATTTTTGCAAATGGGCTGAATATCCTGCTCAACTATCTTTTCGTCTTCGGCAAGTGGGGGTTCCCGGAAATGGGCATTGCCGGGGCGGGGTGGGCAACCGTGATCGGATCGTGGACAAGCCCGTTGATCTTTGCGCTCCTCTATTTCTCCAAACCCGTCAACGCCGGGTTTGGAACCATTAGAAACCTGCGCTACAACCCATGGCTTTTCAAGCGGATGATCCGGTTTGGGCTGCCATCCGGCATCCACCTGTTTCTCGATGTGGCGGCGTTTACCGTCTTTGTCATGCTCGTTGGCCGCATGGGGGCGGTGGCGCACATCGCCAGCAACATCGCGTTGAGCGTCAACCTGATTGCATTCATGCCGATGATTGGCATGGGCACGGCGGCATCGATTCTGGTCGGGCAGTATCTCGGCCGCAACCAGCCGGAGCATGCGGGGCGAGTGGGGTGGCTGGCCCTGAAGATCGGTATTGGATATGTCCTTGCAATCGGTGCAACCTTCCTGCTTTTCCCGGAATTCTATATCAATGTGTTCGAGGGCGACTCCGCCGGAACGGTGCCGTTTGCCGGATTGTTCCGGGCGGTCCGCATCCTGCTCGCCATGCTGGCGATATGGGGTGCGGCCGACGCCACCGCCATCATTCTTGGCGGCGCACTCAAGGGGGCGGGCGACACCCACTTTGTGATGTATTTCCAGTCCGCTGCCGCATGGGGCTTCCTGGTGCTGGGGCAACTGGTGCTGGTGCTGGTCTTCGAGTGCGGTCTCTACATCAGCTGGACGTGGACATTGCTCTACATCGGCATTCTTTGCGTGGGCTTTGCCCTGCGCTTCCGGTCGGGTCGCTGGAAAAGCATCGACCTGCTCGACCGCCGTGTCCCGCTTGCCGTAGATACTGCGAGGGATGCCCAACCCGGGCTTGAATTGCCTTGACTCCCAGAGCGGTTTTCCAATGATTGGGAGCTTTATGAAAAGTTCCAACGGATTGGGAAAAGGAGCGTTCTATGTTTTCAGGTAGTGGAATAATCAGATCGGCAATGGCAAAGCGCGGATATAAGCACCGGCGCGCGGAGGATCAGTTTTCGATATCCGGGGAATATGCGCGCAACCTGCAGTTTGTCTATTCGAAGGAGAAGACGACGAAGGCGGGCCAGATCGTGGACTTGGTCTACTTCGCGGCCGATATATTGAACGAAGAACTGATCATCGGCATGTACCGCGAAAACCCGAAGCTCGAAAACAGGGTGCAGATCAATGCAAGCCGTTCGCTTGGGCTTGGGAAATTCAATGCGAAGGAACTCGACCGCGTACTTAATCAGCTGGTGACTCCGCCGAAAGACAAATTAAAATAAGGGAAAATCAATGAACCACGAACAACTTTTTGCCGAACGGATCGGCGGAACACAATTTGGTAAATCGACCGAAATCTACAAATTTGAAAAAATCAAGCGCGCCAAGGCCAAGGTGCGCAAGCTGCACCCCGATCTTGAAATCCTCGATTTTGGCGTGGGCGAACCCGACCAGATGGCGCCCGCCCCGATCCGCGAGGCGCTGAAAGCGGAAGTCGACAAACCCGGAAACCGCGGCTATGCCGACAACGGCATCCCCGGATTCAAGGAGGCCGCCGCAACCTACATGAAGGAGTTCTTCGGCGTCGAACTGGATGCCGCCGCCGAGATCAACCACAGCATCGGCACCAAGCCCGCGCTGGCCATGCTCCCGCTGGCGTTTGTCAATCCCGGCGACCTCGTTTTCCAGACGGTGCCGGGATACCCGGTCATGGCGACGCATGCCAAATACCTTGGCGGCGAAGTGGTCGACATTCCGTTGCTCGAAGAGAACGCCTTTCTTCCGGATCTGGGGAAAATCGATCCCGAACAGGCCGACCGCTGCAAGCTGTTCTATATCAACTATCCGAACAATCCGACCGGCGCGGTCGCGACGGATGGCTTCTACGACGAACTGATCGCCTTTGCGAAGAAGCACAACATCCTCATCGTGCAGGATGCACCCTATGCCACGCTCGTCTACGACGGCAAGCGCACCTCCATCCTTCAGCGCCCGGGCGCAAAGGAATGCTGCATCGAGCTGCACTCCATGTCGAAGGCCTACAACATGACCGGCTGGCGCCTCGCCTTTTTCTGCGGCGCGGAGTGGGCGGTCGACGCATTGGCCACCATCAAGGACAACTGCGACAGTGGCCAGTTCGCGGCGATCCAAAAGGCGGCCTGCGCCGGCATTGCCGATGAAAGCCTTGCGGAAGGCATCTGCACGCACTACGAAAGGCGCCTGCGCAAGATGGTCGAGATTCTCAAGGGCGCCGGTTTCGATGCCCGGATGCCTGGCGGTACCTTCTACCTCTACGTCAAGGCGCCGAAAGGGGCGGGGGACACTACCTTTGCCAATGCCGAGGAGGCCTCGCTCTACCTCATCGAAAACCATGGCATCTCCACGGTTCCATGGGACAACACCGGCCCGTTCATTCGTTTCGGCGCGGTATTCGAATCCGCAGGCGATGCCGACGACGAGCGGGTGCTCAACGAGCTGGCTGCCCGCCTCCAGAAAGCCGCGCTTAAATTCTGAGTTTCCAAGCTTTGAAATTGAAAAGGGCGCTCCGCATGGGGCACCCTTTTTCGGCAAAGCATATTATGGAGATTGACATGGCCATGTTCCTGGCCTAGTTTATGTTCAACAAGGAGGCGTTATGACAGCGGCCAATATTGTCGAGATCAAGAATCACTTCAGCCACTATCTGGATATGGTGGTGAATGGCGAGCCGGTGCAGATATGCAAGCGGAATGTGGCGATTGCTCAAATTGTTCCTTTGGAGGGAAAAAAGAGAAACAGAACCAAGTTGGGTTGCGGATCCGGAACGGTAGGCGTGGCCGGCGACCTGACGGAGCCTGCCATGGATTCGGGTGATTGGAACATGCTTGGAGGAACCCCGTGAAGGTGTTGCTGGACACCTGTGCGATTATCTGGGCGGTTTCCGAACCCGGCAAACTCAATAAAGAAGCCGTTGCCGTGCTGGAGCATCCGGATACGGAGGTTTTTGTTTCGCCCATATCATGCGCGGAGTTGGCGTGCCTGCAGGAGCGAGGGCGGATTAAGCTGGATGTCCATTGGAAAACCTGGTTCGACCAATATTTGGAACAGAATGGATGGCAAGTCATCGATATTTCACTGCCGATCATCCAGGACGCTTTTTCGCTGCCTCCGCCCTTCCATCCCGATCCCGCGGACAGGATCATTGCCGCGACCGTCCGCGAGTGCGGGCTTCGCCTGATTACCGGCGACCGAAAGCTCGTCGACTATCCTTTTGTCGATACGATCTAAACCGAATCCTCCATGAAGTGTTGCATTGTCACATTGGGCTGCCAGATGAACCAGTCGGATTCCGAGCGGATCCACAGCGTGATCGAAGGCATGGGCTATGCCTTGACCGGGGTCGAGGAGGAGGCCGATCTCATCGGCGTGGTGGCTTGCTCGGTTCGCCAGAAGGCGATCGACAAGGTCTATAGCAAGATCCAGAAGTGGAACCGATGGAAAAACGATCGTCCGTTGCTTACCTTCGTTTCGGGCTGCATCCTCCCCGCCGACGAGGAAAAGTTCCTCAAGCTCTTCGATCTCGTCTTCCGGATGAATGAACTCCCCGAGCTGCCGACCATGCTTCAGCAATGCGGCGTGGCCACCGAGTTTTCCGCGCGCCACCTGCTCGATGATCTGGAGCGCGGGGACGACCGCAC
>JBDLHZ010000162.1:0-6379 GCA_039715135.1 Verrucomicrobiota bacterium | reverse complement strand
GAAATGATCCAGAAGGAAAACCTGGATGTGCGCGCGGTGACGATGGGCATCAGCCTGCTCGACTGCCGGACGGGCGATGCCGAAACCACGGCGCGGAAGATCGAGGAGAAGATCAAGCGGCTGGCCGGGAATTTTGTGGAAACGTGCGACTGCATCGGCGGCAAGTATGGCGTGCCGGTGGTGAACAAGCGCATCTCGGTTACGCCGATGGCGCACGTCGGCGCGGGCTTTTCGCGCGACGGCTTTGTGCTGCTGGCCAAGGCGCTGGACGATGCGGCGTCCGAGGTGGGGATCGATATTATCGGTGGCTATTCCGCCAATGTCGAAAAGGGCATCAACCAAGGCGACGCGAACTTGATTGCTGCCGTACCGGAGGCGCTGGCCTCGACCAGCAAGGTGTGTTCTTCGATCAATGCCGCTTCGACGCGCCACGGGCTGAATATGGATGCGGTTGCGTTGCTCGGCCAGACCGTTAGGGATCTGGCAGAGGCGAGCGCGGATAGCGGCGGTTTTGCGGCGGCCAAGTTTGTGGTCTTTGCCAACCAACCGGGCGACAACCCGTTTATGGCCGGCGCCATCCACGGGCTGGGCGAAGCCGAGGCGGTCATCAACGTTGGCGTCAGCGGCCCCGGTGTGATTGCCCGTGCGCTGGAGCGCAAGATTGCCTCGGAGGGCGCGGAGAACCTTGGGTTGGACGATCTTGCCGAGGAAATCAAGCAGGCCACCTTCCGCGTTACGCGCTGTGGCGAGCTGGTGGGGCGGCAGGTGGCGGAGGCGCTCGGCCTACCGTTCGGCGTGGTGGATCTTTCGCTCGCCCCGACCCCGTCGGTGGGCGACAGCGTCGGCGAGATATTGAAAATCCTCGGCGTCGACGAAATCGGCGCGCCGGGTTCGACGGCGATCGTGGCGCTGCTCAACGACGCGGTGAAGAAGGGCGGTTCGTTTGCCTCGCAGAGCGTCGGCGGCCTGAGCGGTGCGTTTATTCCGGTGATGGAGGATTCGGAGCTGGCCTCGGCGGTGGAGAGTGGTTGCCTCGTGCTCGAAAAGCTCGAAGCGATGACCTGCGTCTGCTCGGTGGGCCTCGACATGGTTCCGATTCCAGGCAACACGCCCGCTGAAACCATTGCGGCGATCATCGCGGACGAGTTGATGATCGGGGTGATCAATTCAAAGACCACGGCGGCGCGGCTGATTCCCGCGCCCGGAAAAGCGGCGGGTGAATTTGTGTCTTTTGGAGGACTTTTCGGCGAAAGTGTGGTATTACCCGTGCGTAACACAGGGCAATCGGCACGTTTTGTGCGATTTGGTGGCCGAATACCGGCACCGATCCATAGCTTGAAAAACTAAGCGGCTGGCGCAGCAGCCTTGAACCGCAAAATGTCGAACAAGGAATTATGAATGTCGAAGGTGTTTTTTGGAGTGCGGTGGCAACCGAAGGGCGACACCGCTTTTCCCGGCACAGGAAACGCGTCGAAAATTACTCGTCAAATAACGATTAACTGATAACTGCCGTTTCCCGCAGATGCGGGGCAAGCGGTCTGGAAGGAGAGAGCGATGAAGAAATATCTATTGGGCATGTTCATTTTGTGTCTCTTTGTTTGGGCGGTCGTCGTGGACAATGTGGTTCTTCCGTCCGAGAACCAGCTGCGCCAGGACGTGGGTGCCTATACCCGCTACCGCGTCAAGAAGTGGCAGAAGGGCGGCAAGCTCGACATTATCCAGGACGAGCTGATGATCTATGCCATCGTGGAAAACCGCGAGCAGCTCTACTACATGGAGCACAAGACCTATTTCGAGAACTCGCTGAAGAACCTACCGGAGGGAACCCCGGTGCAGTTGCGCTATGTCCGGCGTTTCCCCAAGCTTTGGAAGCGGCATATCTACGACCTGCGCGAGGGTGGCATCCCCATCATCCGCTATTCCGCCACGGTACTGCACCAAAAGCAGGAGGAAATCTGGAAGTTCACCGCTATCATGGGCGGCGTCTTCCTGGCCTTGGCGGTCGTCGGCTGGATCGGAAAACCCCGCCGGAAATAGGTGCACATGTATCGCTGGGGAGAGGAGCCTAAGAGCGGCAAGTCGAAATGGATCGGCCTCTCGGTTGTTGTGCTTTTGGCGGCTGGCTTTTCCTCGATGGTGGTTATGACCATCCAGCCATCGTTCAAGCAATACCCGCCCACCGAAAAGCAACTCGACCCCGCGCGGTTGCGGACGCATGTCGCGATGCTTTCGGAAACCTTTGCGCCGCGCAACTACCTGTGCCGTCGGAACCTTGAAAAAACGGCAGGATATATTTCGAACCATCTTGCCCGGGCCAACGGGCAAATGTCCCGGCAGGTTTACGAAGTGGAAGGGCGGAAGTATCGCAACGTAATCGCGGTCTTTGGCCCTGAAACCGAATCGCGAATTGTGGTTGGTGCCCACTATGACGGTTGCGGAAACACACCCGGTGCCGACGACAATGCCAGTGGTGTCGCCGGATTGATCGAGCTGGCCTATCTGCTTGGCCAGGCTGAACTCAACCAACAAGTCGAGTTGGTGGCCTATACCTTGGAAGAGCCGCCTTTCTTCCGGACGGGGGATATGGGTAGCGCGCGGCATGCCTACCGTTGCCGGCAAAACAATGTGGGCATCGAAGGCATGATCAGCCTCGAAATGATTGGCTACTTCAGCGACAAAGCAGGAAGCCAGCATTTTCCATCGCCCCTGCTAAAGCTGTTTTATCCGGACACGGGGAACTTTATTGCCATTATTGGCTCAATGGGCGACCGCAAGCTGGCCAAAGAAATGAAGGTTTCGATGCGCAGTGCAACCGATCTTCCCGTGCATTGCATGTGTGCGCCGAAAGGCTATCCCGGCATTGATTTTTCCGATCACCGGAATTACTGGAACAATGATTACACCGCCGTAATGGTCACCGACACGGCATTTATGCGCAACTTCGGCTACCATGGTTCCGCCGACACCGTCGATACGCTCGACTATGACCGCATGGCAAAGGTCGTTCTCGGAGTCTATGAGGCGGTTGTTCGCATGGCGAATGAAGATGGTTGAACGAATCTTTGCTGAAAGGATCTAACGGCTGTGTAATACCGCTTTCAGAAACCGTTGGGTATTAAGTCTCGATTATGAGGTGTAGAGAACGTTTACGCGAGTGAAGCGAGTGAAACGTTGGCTGTGGAACCGAAGGGAGGGAAAGCGTTTTCCGCGCATTGGGAGTCGTTTGAACCACTCGCGATGCTCATTATTTGCTTCGCAAATTATCATTCCCGTTGGTCATGGCCCCCTGCGGGGGTGAAACGACGCTACACCATTTGAGAGCCGAGTAACGTTGGAGCTAATTATGAACAAGCAGACGGTTATATGTGCATTGGCATTTGTGGTGTTTGGGGCCTTTGCGGAAAAGAAGGAGACGAAGATGGAAAAGGCGGTGTTTGCGGCGGGGTGCTTCTGGGGAGTGGAAGCCATCTTTCAGGAATTGGACGGGGTGGTCGATACCACCGTCGGCTACACCGGCGGGAAGACCGAAAGCCCGACCTACAAAGAGGTGTGCGGCAAGGATACCGGCCACGCCGAGGCCATTGAGATCGTCTACGACCCCGTCAAGGTTTCCTACGAAGAATTGCTGGCCTATTTCTGGCGTCTGCACGACCCGACCACCATGAACCGCCAGGGGCCGGACATTGGAAGCCAGTATCGCTCCGCCGTTTTCTACTCCACGCCGGAACAAAGAGCCGCCGCCGAAAAGGTAAAGGCCGAGGCGCAGAAAAAGTGGAAGAAACCCATCGCCACCGAGATCACCGCAGGCGGCATCTTCCATCCCGCCGAGGACTACCACCAGGACTACTTCAAGAAACGCGGCGGCCACCGCTCCGGTTGCCACTACCTGCGGGATTGAATCCGTCGGGATTGGGACGACGGAGTTAAGGCGCGCGGTTGAAGGTTGTCAAACCATTGCCGATTTGTGGAACTCAATCGGCGTTGGCCTCTCTAAAAACGTATGAATAACATGATGATACGGAATTTCAAAGGGATGGCAAAAAGCCTATGTTGGCAAAGATGAAAGCAGATGGCGAAAGACCCTATGGCGCTGGAGAGGAGCTGGCCCATTCCATTACGCATGGGATTGGCTTTTTCCTCGGCATTGCCGTACTGGCGCTGCTCGTTGTTTTTTCCGCGCTGCGGAAAGGGGCATGGGAGGTGGTCAGTTGTTCCATCTACGGCTCCACCTTCATCATGCTCTATCTTGGTTCGACGCTCTACCATTCGGCGCGGAAACCGCGCACCAAGCGGGTGCTGAAGATTATCGATCATTCCGCCATCTACCTGCTCATTGCCGGAACCTATACGCCCTATGCACTCGCCCCGTTGCGCGGTGCGTTGGGCTGGACGATTTTTGGCGTCATCTGGGGTTGTGCGCTGTTCGGCATCTTCTTCAAGGTCTTTTTCACGGGGCGTTTCAAGGCGGTCTCGCTCATCAGCTACCTCTTCATGGGTTGGTTCTGCGTCATAGCCGTCAAGCCACTCTATCGTGAGCTGAGTACTCCCGGCTTCGTCCTGTTTGCCGCAGGGGGGCTTTGCTACACCGTCGGGGCGGTCTTCTATGCCTGGAAATCGCTCAAATGGTCCCACGCCGTCTGGCATTTGTTTGTTCTTGCCGGCAGCCTCTGCCACTTTTTTAGCATCCTTTTCGGAATCGCATTGTAATCCGTTGGCGGGATGCGTAAAAATCAAAGCTTCAATTTACAACCAAAGGGACGAGGACTATGAACGTAAAGATTAAACGCGCGCTGTTGAGCGTATCCGACAAGGCCGGCATTATTGATTTTGCACGCAATCTGCATGAAATGGACGTGGAATTGCTTTCCACCGGCGGAACCGCCCGGGCCATCCGCGAGGCCGGCATCCCGGTCAAGGATGTCTCCGAATTCACCGGCTTTCCCGAAATGCTCGACGGCCGCGTCAAGACCCTCACCCCGCAGGTGCATGCCGGCATCCTCTACATGCGTGACAACAAAGAGCACGTCAAAACCATGGAGGAGTTTGAACTGGGTCAGATCGACCTTGTCTGCGTCAACCTTTATCCCTTCGAGGAAACCATTGCCAAGGAGGGCGTCACCCTGCCCGAAGCCATTGAGCAGATCGACATCGGCGGCCCCACCATGATTCGTTCCGCCGCCAAGAACATGCGCGATGTCACGGTGATCACCGATCCCTCCGACTATGCCCGCGTCATCTCCGAAATGAAGGAAAACGGCGGAGCCACCACCGAGGAGCTCCGCTTCCTCCTTGGCCAGAAGGTGTTTGCCCGTACCGCCGAATACAATGCCGCCATTGCCACCTACCTCGCCGAGCAGGTCGCCGAGCACAAGCTCGCCAAGCCTTTCGTCAAGGCCTACTCCGACGCTGCCGAACTGCGCTACGGCGAAAACTCGCACCAGAAGGCTTGGCTCTACACCGATGCCGACTCGCGCGAAGCCACCATCGCCCTGACCGAGGTGCTGCACGGCAAGGAAATGAGCTACAACAACTATGTCGATGGCGACGGCGCGCTCGAAGCTGTCAAGGATCTCTCCGGCAAGCCCGGCGTCTCCGTCATCAAGCACACCAACCCCTGCGGCTACGCCACCGGCGAAACCCTCGCCGAAGCCTTCGAGGCCGCCTGGGCGGGCGATCCCATCTCCGCCTTCGGTTCCGTCATCGCCGTCACCCAGCAGGTCGATCTCGAAACCGCGCAATGCCTCGATGGACGCTTCATCGAAGCCATCATTGCCCCCGGCTACGCCGAAGATGCGCTTGAGCATTTGATGAAGAAAAAGAACCTGCGCATCCTCAAGCTCAAGAAGCCGATGGGCAAGGCGCTGCCGCAGCGCATGGTCAAGCAGATCAACGGCGGCCTGCTCATTCAGGATGTCGACACCGAAATCCTCGAAAAATGGGAAGTCCCCACCAAGGCGCCATTCGACGACTCCAGGAAGGAACTCGCCCTCTTCGGCATTTCCGCCGCCAAGCACACCAAGTCCAACGCCATCGTGCTGGTGCAGGAATACAAGCCCGGCCAGTTCCGTGTCCTCGGCATGGGTGCCGGACAGCCCAACCGCGTCGATGCGCTGCGCAAGCTCTCCGTCACCAAGGCCATTGAAAACCTCAAGACCGAGAACCCCGACATTACCGACGACGAAATCCAGAAGGTCATCGGCGAATGCGTATTCGTCTCCGAAGCCTTTTTCCCCTTCGCCGACAGCATCGACGCCGCCAACGAGATGGGCGCAAAATACATCGTCCAGCCCGGCGGCTCCATCCGCGACGACGAAGTCATCGCCGCCTGCAACAAATACGGCATCGCCATGGCGATGACCAACATGCGCCACTTCAAGCA
>JBDLHZ010000161.1:0-6402 GCA_039715135.1 Verrucomicrobiota bacterium | reverse complement strand
TTCCCACACTTTAAGAGGTGTGATAAAACAGGTCGGATTTCTCGATTGTCCTCCAAAGATTCGCGGACGCGGGGGAGGCACAATTTTAAAACCACCCTGCAGGGCATCACGGTGCTTCGTGAAGGCGCGCTTCGATCATGGGCTGGGCATGCGCCCAGTTGCTGGAAAGGACGTGGAGGTCATGCCGGATGCGGGTGCCTTCCTTGAAGCGCTCCTCGTTGGAAAGTTCGGCGCGCTGCGACAGGGCGGCCTGCTCGCATTCAAGCTGGCGTTTCCAAAACAGCAGGATATAGCGTTGCGCCAATTCGATCGGTGAAGTCTCTTCATCGATCGCGCGCGATTCCTCGACCTGTATGCGACTGATGATCCGCTGCCGCTCTTCATCGAAATCCTGGAACCCTTCAGTCAAGGTTTCGGGCAAATCGACCATCAATAGCTCGACGAGTTCGCGACAAACTGGATCGGTAAGATAGCGCGAAGGCAGGTAGTCGTGGACAAGCGGCTGGACATCGGGGTAGTGGTGAACGAGCAACTCCATCAAGCTGATTTCCTCCTTGGGATAGGTCTTTGGCGGCGCGGCTGCCGGCGCGTCCGCTTCGGCGCGGCGCGGCGCGGGTCGCTGCTTGCGCTGTTCCCGGCGCAGATCCTGCCCGAGCGCCTGCGGGGAAATATGCAGCAGGTCGGCCGCCCGGTGGATCATGGAGTCGCGGCGCGCGGCGGAGGGGCAGTGGCGGATGAGGTTGAGCACGGCCTTGACGACGCGCATGCGCCCGGCCTCGATGGTCATATCCTCCTGCCGCCCGAGGCATTCGACGAGAAAGTCGAGCGCGGCCGGAGCGTCCTTCACCAATGCGGTCAAGGCTTCGGCCCCGTTTTTCCGGATAAGCGAGTCGGGATCCTCCTTTTCGGGGAGGGTGACAACACGGACGCTGAGCTCGGTGGCAATGAATATTTCGGACGAGGCGAGCGCGGCCTTGACGCCGGCAGCATCGGCATCGAGCACGAGTACCACCTCGTCGGCATAGCGCTTGATGAGCCGCGCGTGGTTTTCGGTGAGGGCGGTGCCTTGCGAGGCAACAACGTTCGTCAGCCCGGCCTGGTGGCAGCGCATGGCATCGATCTGCCCTTCGACAACGATGGCTTGGCGAGCCTCGACAATGGGCTTGCGCGCCTTGTCGAACGCGAAGAGAACCTGGTTCTTGCGGAAGAGCAGGGTTTCGGGGCTGTTGACATATTTCGCCCCCTTTTCGGCCTTGTTCATGATGCGGCCACTGAAGCCGATAACGCGCCCCATAGGGTCGCAGATCGGAAACATGACGCGGTTGCGGAAGCGGTCGTAGTGACTGGTCTTGCCGTTGCGCTCGGAGGGAACCACCAGCCCGGCGGCTTCGAGCTGCTCGGCGGTGTATCCTTTTTTAAGCGCGCGCTTCATCAGCCCATCCCACTCGTTGGGGGCAAAGCCAACCTGGAATTCCTTAAGGAGGTCGGCGGGAAGATCGCGTTCTTCGAGGTAGCGGCGCGCCTCGGCACCCTCGGTGCCTTCGGTAAGGAGGCGGTGGTAGAAGGCGGCGGCTTCGCGATGGATCTTGTAGAGCGCATCCTTGTCGCCGCTCTTTTCGGGTTGCCCGCCTTCGTAGACGATTTCAACACCGGCACGCTCGGCAAGGATTTTGACGGCCGTGACGAAGTCGACTTTTTCGTATTCCATGACGAAGCGGAAGATATCGCCGCCCGCGCCGCAGCCGAAGCAATGGAATATCTGGCGGGTTTCATTGACGGTGAACGACGGTGTTTTTTCCTGATGGAAGGGGCAGTTGCATTTGAAGGTGGAGCCGCGGCGCTTCAACTGGGGCAGATAGGAACCGACCACCTCCACCACGTTGCAGCGGGAACGGATCTCTTCGATCGTCTCCTTCGGAATCATCGCCATGCAGAAAGGAATACCCCAACCCCGGCCCCGGCCTCAACTTTTCCCGTCCAAAATTTCCAGATGAAGGGGGTTGCGGTTTATACGTTCACTCTTTAATCTCTTTGGACAAGGGGAACAAACAGGGGCAGTCGGATGAAACTGAAGGATCTTGGGATGAACAGCGAACATTTCCTGCGCAAGGCATTCGATCCGCAGCTTCGCAAGAAGCTGATCCGCGCGGCCTACTTGCGGCGGAATGTCTATCTGGTGCTGTTCTTCATCGGGATTTCCTGCATCTTCATCGCCGGGTTTGCCGGGTGGATGCTATTGAGCTGCCTGTCGCTATTCCTCGCAATGCTCTCGCTCGTCATAGTGACCAAGTATGATACGCAGGCGGCGTTCCTGAAGATTATCGAGGAAGAGGGGAACGAAAACCCCTGAATGCGGGATATCGGGTTTCACTCTATTCCCGCACCGGCCTCTTCCTGATGGATCAGGGCTTCGCGCATTTTATCGAAGCCTTCGCCGACAGTTGACTTGTTCAACCGGGGCTGGATGCGTGGAACCATTTCGTAGCAGACGAGCTTGCCGACACGGGATTTTGCGCGAAAGGTGTCGTCGAATTTCTTCGGCCCAAGAATCACCAGGAAAACCATTGCGAACAAGGCTACCAGCGCTCCGCGGACAAATCCCAGGGTAAAGCCGTAGGTACGATCCGACCGGTCTGAAATCTGCATCTTAAGCACATTCGCCAGCAGTTTGCTGACATAAATGAAGAAAATGATGGTAAGCACTGCCAACCCGGCAAGAATCAGCCACATCATGTAGGTTTCGTTTAGGTTGCGGAACAACCGCCCCAGATAACTGTAAATGGCTGGATAGGCAAAAAACAGGGCGGCACCCATCGCCAAAAAAGTGATGACGTGCGCCACCTGCCCGGCAAATCCTCTTTGGAGCCCCCCCAGTGCAAACAATAGCGCCACCGCAACATACGCGACATCGATCAAGCTCAACCAATCGGGAATCATCATCGGAACCGCCCTCCTTTTCCATTCGTGGAAATTATGCCCTTATTGCCAGCAATATCAACGCCACATTCAAGAAATTCCCTGTGCAGTTGAATAAAGGTGTGTGTTTGACCGGAAAAACACATTTTTCCAATAAAACCACAATATGTTGTGGCTGACCCTTGACAGGGGTACATGGGATTGCATATCTTCCTCCCCGACCAAACGGTCAGCAGGGCTATTTTTTATTCATAAACACATGCATTAAGGGGAGAAAGATCTATGGCAAGGGAAAATGAGCGGCTGAATGCCACGTTTGACGGATTCCAAAAGCGGTCAGGACTCATCGTTCCATTTAGCTGGCAAAAAATCGAGCTGGCGATCGACCGGGCGGTCGACGAGGTTTCTCGCAAGCATTCGATAGCCAAGAACGAAGGACTTGCCTCGAAGGTCACCGGCCAGGTCCTACAGCAACTCAACACCCCGCAAAGCGAGTTCCATGTCCATGCCGACGAAAGTGGAAAACGCATCCCGAAAATCGAAGATGTCCAGGATCTGGTTGAAATCGTTTTGGCCGAGCAGGGAGAAACCCTGGTCGTGGCCACCTACAAGCGCTACCGCAAGCAGCGCGAGATTGCCCGGCGCAACATCCGCGTCCGCAGCGGCGATGCCAACGGCAATGTCGACGTGACCGATGCAGGCCTCCTACTCGTCGAATCCTCCTCCAACAACGTCAACCTGCCATGGGACCGCAAGCGCATCGTCAAGCAGATCCTCGACAAGACCGACCTTTCCGTCGAGCTGGCGATCAATGTGGCAAAGTCAGTCGAGAACCGCATCATTGCCAGCGACATGGGCATCGTTGGAACCACCCTCATCCGCGAACTGGTCAACAACGAACTGATGGAACGCGGCTTTTCCCACCAACTGCGCGACCTCTCCCTCTACCGCATCTCCAAGGACTATCTCGAAAACCTGATGTTCACCAAGTCGACCGAAAATTCGAACATCGTGAACAACAATCCCGAGGCGGTAAACCTCGGCGTCGCCGAGCTCGTCCTCAAGCAATGGGCGCTCGACACCATCTTCAGCCCCGAAGTCAAGCGCGCGCACGACACCGGCGCCGTCCATGTCCACGACCTCGGCTACCCCACCCGCGTCTACTGTTCGTCGCACTCCATCGAGTATGTAAAGAAGTATGGCCTGACTGGGTTGATCAACCTCAACACCTCGTCTAGCCCCGCGCGCTCTGCGTCGGTGCTGACCGGCCACCTCAACACCTTCCTCGCCTCGATGCAGGCGAACTATGCCGGCGCGCTCGGCATCGCCTACATCAACATCCTCTACGCCCCGTTCCTCGTGGGCATGAACGAGAAAGAACTCAAGCAGGTCGCGCAGGAGCTGGTCTTCAACGGATCGCAGAACGCCTTCTCGCGCGGCGGCCAGACGCTCTTCCTCGACTTCAACATCCATACCGGCGTCCCCTCCTACCTCAAGCCGGTTCCCGCCATCGGCCCCGGCGGCCACTACCAGCTGCGCCTCAAGGACGGCTCCATCGTCGAGCTGGTCGAAGAGCTGCGCAATGAAACCGTCAGTGGCTATAAACTGATGGATCTCTACTACGACGATCCGGAAGTCGGGAAGCGCCTCGTCCTGCGCGAACTAGCCGACGAAAAGGAAGGCACCATCTACGATCCCGCCGTTGCCGAAAACCTGAATGAACGCGGCGAGGCCATCGTGACCTACGCCGACTACACCCAGGAGGCACAGGACTTTTGCCGCGCCCTACTCAAGGTCTTTGGCGACGGCGATGCCAACGGACGCATCTTCGAGTTCCCGAAGTGCGACTTCCACGTCTCCGACGAGACCTACGAAGACCCCGCCCAGTTCGCCATCTTCCAGGAAGCCTGCGAACTCGCCAGCAGGAACGGATCGACCTACTTTATCTTCGACCGCGACGAGGTCACTCTTTCCGCCTGCTGCCGCCTGCGCACCACCATCTCCGACAGCCGGATGCTCAAGCACCCCGAGTGCATGCGCTTCTGCGGCTTCCAGAATGTGACGATCAATATTCCGCAGGCCTCCTACCGTGCCGCACGCACTGGCGGCGATGTCGTGAAGAACTTCTTCGACGAGCTAGACCGCACCATGGAACTCGCCGTCGATGCCCACCTGCAAAAGAAGGCCAGATCCGCCGAAATGCTTAGTGGCCCCGGCCACCCGCTTTGGCAGATCGGAAAGATGGCCAACGACGGCAAGCCGTACGTCGACCTTGAAAGCTGCACCTACATTCTTGGACTCATCGGCGTAAACGATGCCGTCAAGTTCCTCATCGGCCAGGAGCTGCACGACAGCAACGATGCCCAGCGCTTCGGCCTCAAGATCGTCGCCCACATGTACGCCAAGGCCAAGAAGCTGGCGAAAATGCACAATCTCAAGTTTACCCTCGAGGAGTCGCCCGCCGAATCCGCCGCCCGCCGCCTAGCCAAGTCCGACATGATCTACTTCGCGGAAGAGTCCAAGGACACCGTCAAGGGTCCGAAGGATGCCGAATACTACACCAACTCGATCCACCTCGCCGCCGAGGCCGATGTCTCGCTCGTCGACCGCATCGTCGAGCAGTCGAAGTATCACAGCATGATCGAATCCGGCGCCATCACCCACTGCTTCATCGGCGAGGAGCGACCCGATGCCGACTCCATCGCCCACCTGATGACCGAGGTGTTCCACCGCACGCAATCCGCGCAGGTTTGCGTCTCGCCCGAGTTCACCTTCTGCGACCACTGCCAGCACCAGACGCGCGGCCTTTTGGAAAGCTGCCCCGAATGCGGCTCCACCGAAGTCGTTGGCGAGACCCGCGTGGTCGGCTACTTCAGCAAGGTGCAGAACTGGAACAAGTCCAAGCGCTACGGCGAACTGCTCGCCCGCCACGCCGGCAAATATAACATCATGACCGCCGAAGACACAGAACCCGAACTCACAACAGCATAAGGGCTGGCCTTGTGCCTGCCCCTCCGAAGGAGAAAAAATGTCCGCAAAATATCAAATTCGTGTATTCGGGAAACAGGGTTGCGACAAATGCCACACCCTCAACCAACGCCTCGACAAGCTACTAGCCAAGGACGAGTACAGCGCCTTCGACAAACGCTACTGCGATGTCGAAACCATCGACGGACTCGTCGCCTTTTCCGAGGCCGAGTGCATCAACCCATCGCGCATCCCCGCCATGCTCGTAACCGAGTGGAGCGAAGATGCAGAGGAATATGTGCCGGTCGGCACCGAGGAGCCCGGCGCAAAAGACACCGTCTGCAAGAAGGCCAAGCTCTATCAATACCTCGGCCTGCAGACCGACTATTCCGACGTTGGCAAAGGAGTCATCTCCCCGAAAATGATCCAATCCGTCCTTGCCGAAGCAACCATCTGATTTTCCACCCCCGATACGTCGGGCGCGACCCCCTCCCTCCGCGCTCGGCGTATCACCTTTTT
>JBDLHZ010000160.1:0-6411 GCA_039715135.1 Verrucomicrobiota bacterium | reverse complement strand
ATTGAAGTAGTGGATTTCCCATCCGGCCTCCTTCAGCCGGACGAGGGTTCCCGCCATCATGAATTCAATATCGTCGGGATGGCATCCAATCGCGATTGCACGTTTCATTCCTGTCCTCCAAAAGCGGCGTGGCCCTTCGGTTCCCGCCGCACTCCAGATTGTTTTTTACTAATGCATCTCCACTTCGCATTCGCCAATGTTGGGGCGCAGGTAGCTGAAGCGCACATGCGGGTGATCGGCCAGCAGGCTCATTGGAACCGCCGAGTCGATGATTTTCTTCGAGATCATCAGCGCGGTCAGGCGCATGCCGAAGGGGTTGTCGTGGTGGCCGGGATGCCAGATGGAGACGGTTTCGGCCTTCCACGTCTGCTTCGGACCGACGGTAATCGCTGTGCCGGGCACGTTTTGCACCACGCCGCCGCCGGAGGTGCGGGCGTTCTGGATCAGCGTGATCGGATGCAGGTCGACCTGGCGGGTTCCGAGCTTGCGATATTCTTCCGGCGAGGGCGGTGCGTCCTTGTATTCGCCTTCGCGCTTGAAGGGATCGTTGAAGGCCCAGTGCTTGATCTCGCCCTGCCCGCCCTGCATCAATACGCAGCGCGCATCGTCCCAGCTCTTTTCATAGGGGGCGACATCCATCTTGGGGAAGTGCATGTTTTCATCCGGCATAATCAGGTCGCGATCAATCCTGTTGAAACAAAGATCCAAATCCGCCTTTTTAAACCCAAGCGAAAAATCTTCAGGCACATCTTTGCCATCGACGACCCACTCGTCCATGCCCCAGAAGTGGGCATCCTTCAGGTTTAGCTCCATCTCGTTGACCATCTGGGCGACGAGCGGAAGCTGTTCGGTCGGCCCGATCGGTCCGCAGATTCCGGCCGGGTTGTCCGGGGTCGCCTGCTTCCATGCATGGATGTATTCGAGCGCCTCGGCGCAGTAGAATTCCTGTTCCGTGTCATAAAAGTTGATCTCGAAGCCCGGACGGGCCAACTGCTCCAGATCCTTGACGGTGAGGCGGGCCGCCTCGTCGAGAATTTCACGATCCAATGTGGTGTAGTCCCACCACGACGGGGCCACCTGACTGATTGCGCGCATGGTCTGTCTCCTTTATTGTTCAAAACGATTGAAGAGAAGAATAGTCATTTGTTATAACAATACAAGACCAATGAAGCAAAAACAGACCGCCTATCAGAAAATGGCGCAAACACTGCGCAAGCAAATCACCGCCGGGAAACGGGCGGCGGGCTCGCGCCTGCCAACCGAAATGGAACTGGCCGGAACCCACGGCGTATCCCGGATCACCGTCCGCCACGCTCTTCAACTGCTTGAAGACGAAGGGCTGATTCTGCGACGGCCAAAACTCGGCACCTTTGTCAGTTCAAACCCGCACCGGCTGGTTCCCGTCTCCATCGACTACACCGGTTCCCTTCAGCTTCATGCCCCGGATGCCGAACGCACCCTGCTGACCTACCGGGAAGAGAGCGCCGGCCAGGTCGCCGACCTGCTAAAGCTGGCCGAAGAGACGCCGGTACTTTATTCCGAGCGGTGCGACCGCCTCAACGGAGTCGCATTTGCCTGGGATCGCGGGGTCATTCCATTGAAACACGCAAAGAAACTAATTCCAGAAGATCTGGAAGACGTGGCGCTGGTCGAAAAATGGTCGACCCGGGAAGACTTGCAGATCAGCTCCATCCAGCAGACCGTCGAAACCGTCACCAACCCCGTCGCGGCACGGCACCTCGGCCTCCCCGCGAAACATCCGCTACTGAAAACCACCGAATGCTATTTTGAACAGAACAACCGCCCATGCGGCGTCTTCACCACCTACTACCATCCCGAACACGTCCAGCTCCGCATCCGCTACGCCGGATCGGCAAAGACACCCAGATAGCACGTTCGGCTCAAAAGCCGCTGAGAAAACGGATGGCGGCGGCGACATCCTCGGAGGGGTTGTCGCCGGTCTCGCGCTCGATGGTCAGCCAGCCTTCGTACCCGCAGTCGCGAAGGGCTTTCAGATATTCATCCCACAAGACATCGCCCTGCCCCAGCGGGGTTTCCTCGAAGAGCTGCCCGGTACGGGCAACCAGTTTATCGAAGCCCCCCTCGGCAAAGGCATCGTAGACGGCCTGCGGATCGCACGGTTGCAGATTGCGGCCGTCCTTGGCGTGGGTTGAAACGATGTAGGGCGCAAGGGTGTGCACCGCCTGAACCGGATCGTCGCACACGACCATCACGAGGTTGGCCGGATCGAGGTTTACACCGATTCCGGGTTGGTTTAGATCATCGAGAAACGCCCGCAGTGTTGCGGCCGGTTCCGGCCCGGTTTCGATTCCGAAACAGACTCCGTGGTCGGCGGCATAGCGCCCTACTTCGCGGCAGGCGGATTGCATGACCGCATAGCGGGGGCTGTTGCCATCTTCGGGAACGACACCGATATGCGCCGTGATGACGGGGGTTCCAAGATCCACGGCCAGATCCACAATGCGCTTGAGTTGCGGAATCCTGGTTTCGTTCTCATCTTCCCGCTGCCAGCCGTGCCCGCCAAGCTCTCCGATGAGCGAAGCGATTTCGATACCCGAGTCGGCACAATATTTTTTAAACTCGCGAGGGTCCTCCCTGGAAAATGCAGGCGTTGCCGCATAGAAGCTGATGCCTTCCGCACCAAGTTCCCTGGCCAGCGCAACCGACTTGCGCAGTGGCAAGCGAAACGAATCCCCAATGACGCCGATCTTAGATTTTGCCATGGGAGTCCTCCCTCGTATCCATGATCAATGCTTCAATGACTTTGATCGACGCTTCGATTTCGCTGGGCTGGAGCAACGGCTCGAAAACGGGAAGATTGGGTTCTGGAACCATGCAGTAGGAGATAAAATCGGCCAGTTCATCCTTGATCTGGTTGTTGTCGGGCTTGACCCAGGAGGGCATGGCGCAGGAGACCAGATCCCCATCGACCCGCAGCTGCTTGCCTGCAAAATCGCCGACGATCCGGCTTCCGTCCCTGCAGGCGATGCGGACTTCGCGGCAGGGGCGGCTCTCCGGCAACAACCAGGAGACAAAGAGCGTTCCCTCGATACCGTTCGCGTGGCGGAGCCGTACGGCGGCTTCCTGCACCTGTCCCTCGACCCGCTTGGACTCCAATAGTTCAAACTCCGCGATGGCCCCGAAAAAACAGTGGGCTAGATCCAGATCGTGGATAATCTTGTCGGTAACGATATCATCCGATATGCGCGCATCATGGGACTGGCTGCGCTGAAAGCGGTAGCCCTCGGCGCAAACCTCTTCCGCCGCAAGCATGCCGCGCAGTTTCATGGCGACGGGGTTGTAGCGCTCGACATGTCCCGACATGAGACGGCAGCCCTGCATCGCGGCGGTTTTAGCCAGTTGCCTGAATTCTTTCAACGTCGTCACCAGTGGCTTTTCCACAAAAACATGAACACCGGAGTCAAGAGCCTGCATGGCCAGATCGAAATGGGTCGGGGTCGGCGAAGCGATCACTGCCAAATCCGGCTTTTCGCTTTCCAGCAAATCCCGCCAGTTCGTAAAGGCAGGTATACCCGGTGCAATGCCCGGGGCCTTCCCCAAATCCGGGTCGCACAGTCCGCACAGCTGCAACTTGCCGACCTGGATATCGAGTCCGGCCTTATAGTATTTCTCGGACTCACCATGTGCAAGCCGCTGGATGGCTTGCACATGGTAGGCTCCCATTTTCCCCAGCCCGGCCACGGCAATGCGTATCCGGTCGACATCCCGGCTTAGGAGCCGGGCGGGTTGAGGGGTCGTTTCCATCGGAAACCTAAATGGCGGCCAACAGTTTTTTTGCGGTGTCTTCGGCCAGCGCGGCATCGGGCAGGATGAGATCCGGTAGGCGGCAGAACGGAATCATCTCGGCAGTGACCGGGACATCGGGAATGTGCGCTTCGAGCGCGGCCTTGACGGCGGCAAAGTCGATATCGCCGGCCATCAGGTCATCGCCGAAGCCATGCAACAGACCGCCGGCATCGTCGCGCTTGAAGTTCTTGAGATGAACCGCCTTGATGCGGGAGCCGAGAATCTCGATCCAGTGTTCCGGGTAGCCGGCAACCATGCAATTGCCGGTATCGAAATAGACACCGATTCGATCGCTGCCGAACTGGTCGACATACATTTTCATTTCCATTGGAGACAGTAGAAATTTGTTCCAAACGTTTTCGAGCGCAATGTTCACGCCTAATTCCTCGGCCAGTGGCAGAATCTCCTTGAGCGACTCCACGGAAAGATCCCAAGCTTGCTTGTAAGGAACAACAGGGCGGGACGGATCCCACGCCACATCCACCGCAGCGGGAACCACAAGAATCGTTTCGGCTCCGAGCCATGCGGCGGCCTGAAGATATTTCTTTGTGAACTCCACGGCCTGCGCACGCTCCGCTTCGTCCGGCGAACCGAGCGAACAGCCCCAGTAGAAACCGGTCGCCATCGTTTTGAGGCCGACCCCGGCCTTCTCGGCGGCGGCCTTGATTTTACCGCACTCCTCTTCGGTCACATCGGCAGGAATGCAGTCGCCAAAGGTGATCTCCAGCCCAAGCCCCCATTTGGCGGCATCCTCAATCGCGGCATACGGCCCTTTTTCGCCGTCGAACCCACCCAGTACCCAGTAGTTGATTGCCTTGTACATTTATACCTCCGTTTAATATGGAATTAATCTGAATGAGAATTGTTTCTCACACAGAGCCATCGCGTGACCACGTTGGCGGGCCTCACTCGGGAACGCGACTCACGTTGGCGAAGCCACAGAGACCGGGGCAACTGAAAAACCATGTTCTTTGTGCGTGAACCACTTCGCGACCTTTGCGTCCTTCTGTTGGAATTATTCGTGTTCATCGGTGTTCATTCGTGGTTGAATTTTCGTGTATTTAGTGTGTTTCGTGGTTCGTTCCGTTTGGTAGCGGTGTCGCCCGTCGGTTGCCACCGCACTCCAAACCCAGATTAGATTTTAACGGTTTTATTTTGGTCGATGGACTCCTGCTCCGCCTCAACCAACCGAATCGCCTCGACCACTTCGTTCAGCGGCATGTCTGGTTTTACGTCGTTTATGATGCAGTCCAAAAGATAGTCGATTTCTACGTGCCAGCCGGTCGGAAGCCCCTCTTTCGCCACCTGCGGCTGCTCAACGGTTCCATCTTCGCCAATCACGCTGTATCCATCCGCGGCAAGGCGGAGGGTGGCCTTTTCGCAGACAATCTGGAAGCCCATCTCGAAGGGCGTTGCCTTGGCGGGCGACCAGCCGCCCTCGATCGTGACGAGCGTGCCGTCGCCATAGTCGAAGCGCGAAAGAACATGGTCCACGCCGTTGTCGCTGCGAACCCCTTTCGCGCCAAAGGCGGTGACCGCCTTCGGCATGCCCATCAGTTGGCGGACATAGTCGACATCGTGCAGGTGCAGGTCGAGGATCGCCCCGCCGCTCAATTCGGAATTCATGAACCAGTCCTCCCATCCGCTACCGGCGACATCCGGGGAAACGCGTTTGAAGGCGGCGCTCAGGATTTTTCCCACCGCGCCGGACTTTACGGTTTCCAGCGCATGGCTGTATTCCGGCCAGAAACGGATGCACATGCCTGCCATGATTTTCACGCCGGCCCGTTCGGCCGCATCGGCGATTTCCTGCGCATCGGCACTCGTGCGGGCCAGCGGCTTTTCGCACAATACACCTTTTCCAGCGGCGATCGCGGCCAGTGCATACTGCTTGTGGAGATAGACCGGCACGCAGATATCGACCAGCTCGATCTCCGGGTCATTGATCAAATCCATTCCGTCGGCATAAACCCGAATCCCCGACAGATCGACCGGCTTTGAATTATCGCCGCCGCCAATGTTGGCGAACACCGCACTGATGTCACCTGCGCGCTTGGCCGGATTCACATCCGCCATCGCTACAACCGTTGCTTTTTCATTGTTATTATAAATATCGAAGTGGGTGGTTCCCATGAACCCGAACCCGATGATGCCAACCTTGACCTGCCTGCCCATGATCCGCTCCTTTTCTGGTTTTAAGGTTCATGACCCCATTCCGAGAAGTCGTCGCAATCACGGATCACAACCGCTTTCCGCCTACGGCGGTGAAGCGGTGCTACACCCTCGCTGAGAAGGGAACGGTTCAAGCGTTCCTCGTTCCCGGAAATGAATCATGAATTTCCTTTAATGTAGCATCGATTGGGCAAAACAACATGGAGGGGACTGCAAAGTTCTGGACTATTCTGCAATATCCCGTATTTTAATGCAGATGGACAGTGCCCTTAAAATTATCCTGAACGACGAGGTCCAGCGGATTTTCGACCACTTTGCCGCCAGCTTCGGCATTGCGATCGTCTTCTATTCCATCGACGGGAAAATACTCCGGCGCGGACTGAACCGTCCGCCCTCCCCCTTTTGCGCACT
>JBDLHZ010000159.1:0-6422 GCA_039715135.1 Verrucomicrobiota bacterium | reverse complement strand
AGCTTCCTGGGTAAAGCTGAAATGCCAAGGAACATAGGGCGGCCGCCTGCCTTCAAAAACCGTTTTTACTACTTCACGCTTTGTCATTTCGACCTCCTGCTATAATCAAAAAGAAACCTGACATCCTCGAATTCTGCATTTTCATCCGGATACCCGGCATCCAGCACCAGCAGTCTGTCTGCTGCCCTGTCCACCAGTATCCTGATTGCCTCGGAATGGCGGCTTCCCGCCACCGGCAGATGGCTGTCGTAGGATCGCCCGAAAGAATCCACCAGCGGGGAGCCCAGCAGAACCATGTCGCATTGGTCTCCTGCCGTATCGAGCGCCTTCAGCAGAACATCTCCGTCCTGTGCGTTTTCGAGACAAAGCAGATGGCAGGTGTTCAAACAGAGCCTGAGAGAAGGATGATCCACCTTCCTGATAAACCCAAGCATGTCGGAAGCCTGCGGATAAAATCGGTATGGATGGTTCTGAATGCTGATTCCTATCCCCGATTTTTCAGCCAGATCGCAAATCGTCCGAATGTTTTTCTGGAAGGACTGAATGACCTTTTCTTCCTCGAAAGGTCCTTCCGGGGTTCGGGTAAGAGTGAATACCGCATGGCGGCATCCGGCAATCTCCATCTTCCAAAAGGTCTGTGAGATCATCTCAAGGCTCCGCTCCCATTGCCCCGGACAGTTGTCCAGAAGCGTGAGATCCGGGTAGTGGTTCAACCCGTCCGAGAAATCGGCAATCTGACTGACATTCCGATCAGCCAGCCATGCCCCCTCCTCCTTTAGGAAATCAGCATCGTGCTGCTGATAATAGCGCCAGGAGCATTTCAGCCAATCAAAGTGCTGTCCAAACGTCGGCCTTTGCAACACCGCTTCCATTGAAGACTCAAGATGATTCAGGGAAATCCCCCTGTTCTTAACGGGTGGCGGCGGAGCGACCGGTTCCAGTTCGTACATATTGATCTCTTCAATCTCCAGCTCAAACAAGCGCACGGAAAGACCGGCCATCAACTCTTCCGAATCCGTGCCGAGATCGAGGACTTCATCCTTAAACGCTCCCGGGAGATACCCAAGTTCGCTTCGCATATCCCTGCCCAGGGAAACCTCGGAAACGGATTTAATTTCCCCGAGTTTCGTTTCAAAGGAAAATGGTTTCGGATCTGTGCTGTTGTTATAAACCAACACTTCATATTGGCTCGGCGATCTGCGGGAGACCGCATAGCCCAGCCCGCCTCCCCCCACCGCAAACGGGGTCACCGCTTCAAACGCGTCAGACAGGATTTCCTGCACATGACCACACAGCACAAACGGCTGGGCCAACGGCTTGTTCAGCTCAACCTCGATCACGCCTTCCACCAGTGAGTCGCTGTTGATGCCGAACGGCGATAGCAGCACAACCACCTCGCCCTTGCCGAGCAGGTGGCGGACAGCGGCAGGATGCCCGTCAATTTCCGCAATCACATCGGCATCACCCATATCCTGCACCCTATGCAGCTCGAATGCATGCGGCTCCTCAACAGCTTCCTCACCGACAGAAACTTCCGTGCCGCCAACAAACCGCTCCTTGGTTTCCAGAATATCAATGCCAGTCAATCCGCGTCCAAGCCGGCGGGCGTTGTCGCCCGTCAAAACCAGGCGACCGCCGTTTTGCACAAACCGGAGCAGGTTGCCGCCCACTTCCGCAAGGTTGCCTTCCAGCTTTCCGGCAACAACCAGCAACTGGTACTGGTTCAGTATCCACGCGCCTGCGTCCGACATCAATGTATCCGTTATGTCGCCATAGGGCGTCGGGCAGAGGAATCCGCGCTCGTCACGGTAGAAGCCGGAGTCGTGGTAGTCGGGATAGAGCATGTTGAACAGATTGTGCGTCAGATGGTCCCCCTCTTCATACGGCAGCGAACCCCACACCTTGTAGGATTCATTGCTATAGAGATGCCGGGGCGGCATCCAACCGGAATAAAAATCAATCATCAGCGCCGCCGGAGCCAGATGGACACCGCTGTGGCGGCGGGCTTCGATCACTTCATTCGCATCGGACTGAAGCTTACCGACCGGTGAGAGCCCGCTACGGCTCCAGTCAAGGGGCGGAAGGGAAAATTCGTCCCCAGCCTTTCCGGCAAAAATCCGATCATCAGCGTCATCTCCTTCCACTAGACTGAGGTCAAAACCAAACAGAACGCTGTTGTACTGGATCTGGACCCACATCAGCCTTTTCAGAAGTGCCAGGGATGTTCCCGCATTTGGCCCAACCTCTTTGTCCGAAAAAAGCTGGTTATCCCATTCGTCGGCATCCGCGACGGCATAGCTTTTTCGCCCCCACCGATTGTAAACGGAGGCGTTGCCGTACCAGTGGACACCATACTGCTTTCCCGCCCCACGCAGAAAGCTGTAGTAAAGCTGTCCATTGATCAGCCCCTGCGCTGTTTCGGCACCCAGTAGCAGTGCGCGCCCCTCTTTAGCAAAGAAGTGCCCTCCCGTAAGGGAGACAAGTACTGAAATCTCTCCGCCCTGATCATCCACCATTCGCCTGAAATGGCGGGAAAAGTTAAGAAACTGCTGTTTCCTGCCTGAAAATGCCGGGCACATCACCTTCGCGTAACCGGATACATAGCGGCCATCCTGTTCGCCGATGTCCGTGCCGAGGAAGCGTTCGGCCAGCTTATCCCGGAACATGTCGAGCATGGCTCGGTCGGGCACAACGTGGCCTAGGGCGACTTGCTCCGGATCAAACATCGGGACAAAGCCCCAGACATCAAAAAGGAACAGGTTGCGTTTGGCAATTTCGTCCACCAGTTCGGGCAGGTTTTCAGCCCCGTACATGTATTGAAACGGCCAGAGCACGCGCCCGAGTCTGTGCTCTTGCGTATACAGATCCAACTCCTTCCCAAACTCCAGCAGTCTCCCGTCGCGTTGTGCAAAAATTCTGAGAAAAATAAACTGCACCCGGTTGTCGAAGGTTTCCCACGAGGGCACTTTCACCGGTCGTGTTTGATACTCCGGGTATTTTGCTACATCCAAACCGTGTGAATAAATCCGATACATAATACCCTTTTACCCATCCCTTCTTATTCAGAAATAAATTCCCCGTATAGGCTCTTCACTTGTCCAGGTGTCAGAATTCCGTTGTAGATCCTCACTTCATCAATACAGCCCTCCAACGAATCTTTCTGCGAAGCGGCTCCAATCCCGAACAGCAAGGGCGACTGGTTGACGAGATCGCCGAAGAGCAATCCCGGACCGGAACCGTCATATTCGCCGTCCACATAGATGGAGGTGACCTCTTCGTCCGCATCCCGCACCACGGCGATGTGATGCCACGAACCGTCATCCAGCTTTGTTTTCCCCCTCGCGGTCGAGATGTTACCCAGGTGGGAGGAAACGGAATGCATTTCGAACCGGGCGAAAGGATGGGGGTATTTATATCCATATCCACCGGTTTTCGCCCACAGGGTCAGGCCGTCATCCGAAGTTCCCCGGTTCATCAGGATGCCACCGGAGGTTCCTTCATCCAATCTGACCCAGAGCGAAATGGAAAAATCCTCATCCTTGCCGATATTCAGGGCGGATGCTTTTTTGACGCTCATATGGGCGCCGTTGCCATCAAGCTTAAGAGCCCGCCCCTTGCAACCCTCATCGATCAGCACCGCTCCATTCACCAATTTTCCGCTGCCATCCGTATCAAAATCCCACGAAACACGAATGGGCGGAAGCCCTTCGGACTCATGGGCCGCTTTCTCAAGATACCACTGCGGCAGGGTATTGGACTCCTCTTCGGTGATCGTGCAACGACCTGATGCCCGGTCCAGCGTCACAACGGCTTCGGGCGATGCCGAAAATTCCGGAGCCTCGTCCATGGCGGTTAGCGATACCATCAGCACCGCATACTCGCATCCGCCCTCGATGACCCGGAACATGATATGGTTTTCTTCCTTCAGTACAGCCGGATCAATCTCGAACTCATTCAGCCCCAACTGATCAAAATAGTCGCTCTTGACATGCGCTGGCAGGTTGAGACCCAGCGTATCGTTGATCCGGAACTGCGCGGAGGTCCCCTTGACCCCCTCATGCCCGATCTTGAGGACATACCGGTTGCCCTGCCGCTCAAGAAGTTCGGAAGGCAACTTGACCGTAACGGTCTGTTCTTCTCCCGGTTTGACCCAAAAAACGATTTTATCGCTGGAATAGCGCTTGGAGGCAACCGTCCGGCCCGGCAACACGGTCTTGTCGGTATACGCAACCAGGGAGCAAATACCAAAAGGAGGCAGCTCTACATTCACCTCCAGAGATCCCGCCTTTTCCACAGCTTCAGGCTCAAAGGTCGCATGCTGGATTTTCCTGGTCTTGAAATCAAACCAGAGTATTTGAGCCTCCAACTTCTCAATCGAAACATCTTCCGGGGTGTCGATCAAGTATCGGGTCTGGCGGAACTCGGCCCGGTTGTTAAGCGTGACGGAAGCAATCCGGTTGTCTTCGATGGAAGCCACAGTCTGGACATCCTCCGTATCGCTCTCAGACAGAACATACTTGCCCCGCAAATCCCGGAACATGACAAACGGCATGGCTTGGGCGCGCGCCTGGCCGAACCCGTCGAAATGCGTCTTGAGCGCCAGCGCCGCCCGACCGAATGTCAGATCGGGATTGCGCAGCCAACCGAACCATTCCTTCGTATCCATCAAACCGATGCGGTACTGCTCCAGCTTGTCCGGTGTCATGTGAAAGCAGAAATAACCGGCTTCACTGTCGCAGGAGGGGATGGATTTCCCGCGCGTCTGCTGCATATATTGACTGGCCACTTCGGCAACGATTTGCGCCCGTTTGGCATTTACTCCATAGTGGTAGTCGAAGAAATCGATCCCCTCGACGCCATCCAGAAACGTCTTGGTAAAGTCCCGCCACTGCACACGCCCGTCCGCCTCCTTGACAAACTCGACGTGTGCGATGTCCGGCCCGCCGACCAACACCTCGGGGAAACGATTCTTGATCGCCTTGTAGATCGGATTGTACAGTTTCACGATTTCTTTTGCGGCAATCTCACCGGCATGATATCCACCGGTTGTTTCAATACTATCAAACACATCATCCATGATGGCCTTGTTCCAGATCATTGAGAACCAGTTGACTTCGTTGTTCACAATAACAGAGAAGCGGGTTTCTTCCGGAAAAAGCGCTTTTATTTTTGCGAGCATGTTTACGCACATTTCGGCATAGAGATCCTTGTCAACCGGGAAAAAATCGTTTCGGTCATTCGAACCGACGCGCCCGAGCAACGTATTAATCTGCCCCGGATGCCCCTTGTCGGTCGCACCGTTCAATATCTCTTTTTGTCTGGCGGTTAATTTAGGCGGTCTCGTCCCGAACACCGGTTCCGCCTCTATCTGGGACGGCGCCATAAAGATCATTACCTGAACATTGCTCGGTTTCAGTTTCGCCAGACTCTGCCATCGGTTCCAGCGAGGCGTAACCTTGGACATATCCAGATCGGCCCAATATTGAGGATTTAACAAAGTACGTCGTTTTTCCTCCTCAGTCTTACCCTCCAAATCCGGAAAACGAGCGATATTGCCAAAAATCAGATATTGGCGTCCAAAGCTGTTCCCATCGGTTTCCCATACCCGGCCTTGGTGCTTGTTGAACCAGAAGCAGGGCTCCATTCCAAAGGTTTCCCGGACAATCTCGCCCTGACCATTGAAGCTCTGGGCCACATCGGCGTTGATTTTGATCGTTGTGTTCAGCAAGATCTTCTTTTTGGCGACCTGCTTGTGGATAAAGGCCCTGCCCCACTGCGCCGGATGAAGGGACGCATCCTCCCCGGCATAGTAGACCATCTGAAGTCGATCCCCGTCGGCGGCGGTATTCAGTGCGGCATCCAACCCGACCTGCATACCCGGCTCCATCGTCGCCCGTCCAAAATTTTCCAGCGGGATCGCCGCTTCCAACACATAGCCCTTTCCGAACGGCTTGTTTTTGGCGGAGATTCGCCCACCCTTCGCCTCTTCGCCGTTGGTTCCCCGGATCCGCGCAATTTCAAGGCGGCCCATCCCCGTGTTTTTCGTGGCGAACCAGATGTGGGGAGAATCTTCATTACTCCCCGGATTCAGTAGCAAATGGTATTCGTACCCTGATGCCTTGCGTACGCTGGCCGGTACCAGCGCATCGAAATCGGATGTGGCCTTGCCCAAATCCACCCACTCGACAAACAACTCGACACAATCCTTAAGGAACCCCTTTTCACCGCGCACATCATTGTTGGCAGGGCCTTTTTGGACAACATCCGCAGCCACATAGAGCATCTTCCCGTCCAGCATGACCTTTATCTGGCCGCTCAGTTGTCCGGGGTCTTTCCAGTGCTTGCCGCCGACCTTGACCTGGGATTCCCGGGTCAACTCCATCATCGGGTCGACATCACTCCATTCGGCGAGATCGCCATCA
>JBDLHZ010000158.1:0-6422 GCA_039715135.1 Verrucomicrobiota bacterium | reverse complement strand
TCATCTATCTGGATGGGCAGAAAAAGGTTGATGAGTATCAGCCGATGCTCATGCCGGATTTTGAGAACGAAAAAAGCCGGATCTGCATTGGTTCCTATAACAACGGAGCGATAACGCTTAACGGGCTGATTGATGACTTCATGATCCATGATGGACCGGTTTATACGCAGGAATCCTACCCAGAGCTTTTTATCTATCCTCCTGTTGGCAGGCTGCAGGAACGTTTGTCGAAAACAGAACAAGGCGCGGAGTTGATTCCGGCTTCTGGGAAAAAGCAGGAAGCCAAGGGGAAGCTTGCCCTCTTGAAGGCCCGTATCGACCAGCTTGACTCCGGGGAGGTCGGGGGAGAAGTATATTTCAAAGAATACGCTCTCATAGATGATGAACTGCACCGGTTGTGGGAAACTTCCGCCGCGCCGGCCTTGTGGTGGGCGGATCGGGAGGCAAAGGACTTCGAGGTGCTGCCGGTGTCCTGCATGCGCAAGGTCAGCGACCGTTGGTCGAATGCCCCTTCGGAACCGGAACTGCCGGAACTGGCCTCTTGCGGCCACGAGTGGAGCGCGTTCCAGCTGGTGGTTTTCCCCCGTTTCAAGGATGTTGAAAACTGCACCGTGAAGATGGATGCCCTTGCGGGGGAAGACGGGGAAATAGCCGCCTCCAATTTAAAGATATTCAAGGTTGGAACGGTCATGCAGGAGGGCGATTCGAAGAATGCCTGGGCGGATCCCATCTTTCCGCTGGAAGGTCCCTTTACCGTGCCGGCCGAGACGATCCAGGCGTTGTGGATTCAAATATATGTCCCGGAAGGAACCGCCCCGGGGGAATATAAGGGGAGGATCGCGGTCAGCACGGGAGACCGGACGGAGGAAATCCCCGTTTCGGTTTGGGTTCGCGATTTTACTTTGCCGGTCAAGCCTCGCCTGCAAACCGCTTTCGGATTCGCCATGAGCCCGGCGGCGACCTACTACAGGAATGAAGACTACAGACCCATAGCGAAGAAATATCTTGAGAACATGTTGGAGCACAAAGTCTCCATAAAAACACTATGGTTGCACGGTATTTATCACGATACCCTTTTTCTCGCCCCCAAAATCATAAAAACCCGCACCGGGGAGTGGAAGATGGATTTTGCCGATTATGACCGGCAGCTCGACGAGCTTCTCCCCCTCGGCCTGAACACGATCATGGTTGGATACCGTAGCTGGGATGGCAATTTCAGAAGCGTCAAGGACAAGTCAAAGGCGGTGCGGCATTTCCCGTATTATGACGAGTCTGATATCCATCGGGCTAAAAAACTGGAGTTGCCTGTCCTTTCTCCCAAAACGGAAAAGTTTGGAAAATGGGTGATTAAAACCTGGTATAAGCATCTTAAGGTCCGGGGTCTCGAAAATATGGCCTACACCTATTTTGTGGACGAGCCGAACCATCAAATGATGGGCATGATCAATACGATATGTGGATGGTCACACGACGTTGCGCCGGATCTGGGAAACATGATTACCGCTGCCCCGTCCGCAAGTACCCCGAACGTGGACATCTGGTGTCCCCTGACTGTTAACTCCAACGTGTTGAATTATGAAAGGTCGGGCGGAACCATATGGAAATATGTCTGTTGCGGTCCGCTGGGGCCCTCTCCCAACTTTTTCATCAACCAGAGTGCCTTGGAAAACAGGCTTCCCTTGTGGGAAGGCTATAAGGCCGGGGCGAAGGGATTTCTCTATTATGAAATCGGGCGCTCCCTCTATTTTGAGAACGATGGCGATAATGTCTGGCCGCTCAGATGGCAGAATTCCACCGGAACCGAAGGGGATGGATTCTTCGTATATCCCGGGGAGGACGGCCCCATCAATACCATCCGCTTCGAGTATATCCGCATGGGCATTCAGGATGTGGAATATTTCCTGATGCTCAAGGATCTGCTCAAGAACCTGCCCGCAGAACACCCGCTCCGCGCCCAGGCGGAAGCCTTGCTGGTTGTCGACGACAGCCTGATGGAGGGTTTTGGCGCCAACTACAATACCGATTGGCAAATATTTGAGCGTCGCAAGCACCATGTTGGTCAAATGATCGAATTGCTGGAAAAAGCACAATAATCAGCCGGGGTTTTTCCGGATCAGTGAAAAAGAGGTCTTGGTGGTGAAGTATAATAAAAAGTGTCGTTTTTCGGCGAAGCGGAGAATTTTCGTGCGCTTCCCGGCATGGCGGGTTGCTGCGTTGGTGCTACTGGTGGCCGGAGCGGCATTCGCCGAATCCAACCTGTTGTTCAGCATCAATTTTGACGGCAACTCCCTGGCTCCCCAGGTTGCCCTGGGCGACCCAACGCCCGACGTCCAGGGAACCTTTAGGTTTGAGCCGGGGTTCGTTGGCGAGGCGGCGGTGTTTGAAAACACCAATTATCTTAGATTCAAGCCACCGGGCAATTATGATCCAGACACAGGAACGATCGAAATGCGGTTTAAGCAGTTCCCTATAACAGACGACTATTATCACCGAATTCTTGTCTCATTCTATACTGATATTTCGGAACGATTCCACCTTAAACAGACCTCGGAAGAAGACTTTGTGATGTTTTTTACGGGGATGGGTGGCGGGGGAACGGTCAGCTTCCCGTTCTCCGATAACCCTACGGGAAGCTGGCACCATATCGCGGTTTGCTGGCAGAAGCATCCGGTTGACAACAAAACCCATCTGAGAATCTATCTTGATGGCCAGAAAAAAGTCGACCAGGACATGTACATGGTTCTGCCTGCATTCACGGGTACAAATAGTCGATTTAGCTTTGGGTCGTATTATTATGGTGAGCAAACACTGAATGGGCTGATTGACGAATTCAAGATATATGATTATGAGGTCTACACGGCGGAGTCCTATCCGGATCTGTTCCTCTATCCTTCCGTCGATGGATTTGAAGAGCGCTTCCTGCAAATAACCAATGCCGTTGAATTTGTTCCCGATCCCGTGCAAAAGCAGGCAGCGCAGGATCAGTGTGCCCTGTTGGATGCCCGCATACAGGATCTCAAGAACGGCACGGTTACAGGAGAGGCGTATTTTGTGGAATATGACCTTGTCGATAGCGAGCTTCAGGAGCTTTGGGAATACCCTGCATCGCCGGCCTTGTGGTGGAAAGACCGCCCGGCGGAAGAATTCGGGGTGTTGCCGGTTTCCTGCATGCGGAAAGTCAACGACAGGTGGTCCAATGCGCCGCTTGAAGCCGAGTTGCCGGAATTGGTTATGTGTGGAAATGAATGGGGCGCCTTCCAGGTGGCCATCCTCCCTCGGTTTACGAATGTCAACGACTGCACCGTGGTACTCGGCGACATGGTCGGGCCAAATGGTGCGATATCAAGCTCCAACATCGATATCTTCAAAATCGGAACGGTCATGCAGGAGGGCAACACAAAAGATGCCTGGGCGGATCCTATCTTTCCTCTGGAAGGTTCCTTTTCGGTGCCGAAAGAGAAAGTGCAGTCGTTGTGGATTCAGGTATATGTTCCGGAGGGAACCGCCCCGGGCGAATACAATGGAACCGTAACGGTTGCTTCAGGCACTATTTCGGAAGATATTCCGGTGGTGTTGCACGTTCATGGTTTTGCCTTGCCGGTCAAGCCCCGCCTGCAAACCGCCTTCGGATTCGTCATGACGCCGCTGGTCGACTATTACTCCGGAATGGATCATGAACCCATTGCGGACAGATATCTGGAAAACATGCTGAAGCACAGGGTTTCCATAAAATCCAACTGGCTCAACGGCATGTACTACGACACGCTTTTTCTTAGTCCTATGATTATGAAAAATGCCGACGGAACCTGGTCCATGGACTTTTGGGACTATGATCGCCAGCTTGTCGAGCTTCTTCCCCTCGGCCTGAACTCGATCATGGTCGGTTTTCGTGGCTGGGACGGCAATTACAGGAGCGTCGCGAACAAGTCGGAGGCGGTTCGGGAGTTCCCATACTACGATGTCGGCGATGGGTGGAAGCTTAAGAGGCTTGAACTACCCGTGATTTCACCTGAAACAGAGGCGTTTGGCAAATGGGTCATTCAAACCTGGTACGACCACCTTGTGGCCATGGGGCTTGGGGGCATGGCCTACACCTATTTTGTGGATGAGCCATCATCCGATATGATGGACATGATCAATACGATATGCGAATGGTCCCACGACGTGGCGCCCGATCTGGAGAACATGATTACCTCTGAACCATCTGCAAGTGCCCCGAATGTGGATATCTGGTGTCCGCTGACGGTTACCCCCGATGTGATAAGCTACGAGGAATCCGGAGGCACGATCTGGAAATATGTTTGCGTTGCACCGCCAAGCCCATGCCCCAATTTTTTCGTAAGCCAAACCGCGCTGGAAAACAGGCTGCCCTTGTGGGAAGGCTACAAGGCCGGGGCGACGGGATTCGCGTATTATGAAACCGGTCGATCCCTCTATTTCGAAAACGATGGCGACAATGTCTGGCCGCTCAGATGGCAGAATTCCCCCGGCTCCGAAGGCGATGGGTTCTTGGTCTATCCCGGTGCAGACGGGCCGATCAACACCATCCGGTTCGAGTATGTCCGCATGGGCATTCAGGATGTGGAATATTTCCTGATGCTCGAGGATCTGCTGAAGGATCTGCCGGCGGAACACCCGCTTCGCGACCAAGCGGAAGCCTTACTGGTTGTCGACGACAGCCTGATGGAGGGTTTTGGTTGCGACTACAATGCGGATTGGGGGGCGTTCCAGCAACGCAAGGACGATATTGGCGTACTGATCGAGGAAGCAATGTATGAGCTGTTTGGTTGCCGGACGGAGACTTTCGAGTCCTATGCCAGCGGGTTCGCAATGCCCGGAACGAACGGCTGGTCGGCCGCGCTGTCCACGGATGCGGTGGTTGTAACCAACGCCGATTCGATTGCGGCGCTCAATGCCTACGACGAGGGTTGTGGCCTTCCGGTTTCCACCAACCACGACAAGGTGCTGAAGGTCAACGGGACGGTCACCGACGGCTTCAGTATAGAGGAGGTCGGCGAGGTGCTCTGGGTGGATTTCATGAACCAGGCCCTCAGGCTGGAGTCGATCGATAACAGCCTCCTCGACTCGGCGCAGGCGGCATTCTATTTCAATGCCGGTGGCCACCCGATGGTTTGGCACCACGACGTTGCCGGTGCATCGAATCGATGGGTCGAAATTCCCGAAGTGACGATGCCGGACGGCGAGTGGGTGCGGGTGACGTTCAAACTCGACTACCAGACCGTGGATACGCTCAACTACGTCAAGTATTTCCAGATGCGCATCAACGGCTTCCCGCTGACCAACGCCCTGGCATGGACGGCCAACGACGGGGCGGGTTCGGGCGGCGGGAGCTGGTTCGCCATGCCGGGCGAGCCTGCAACGATGAGCCGTTTTATAATTGATGGATACGGTGCGGATATCGACGACCTCGTTGTAACCACGAACAACCCACTCGCACGCGATGTGGTGATTGCTTCCGCCCACGGACAGGCCGACCCGGCGGTTGGAACCCACAGCCATACCTATGGCGACAGCGTCGGCCTGTCGGTTCTCGATTCGCCCTTCTCGCAGGGAATCAACCAGTTTGTCTGCACCGGATGGGATATGTCCGGCCACGCCCCGGAAAGCGGTAGCGGCACGAATATGACGACCATCCTTACCAACGATCTGGCGCTCACCTGGCTTTGGGATACCAACAACACCTTGGCACCGATGGGAACCCCCGAATGGTGGTTGGCTATGCATGGGCTGACCAACGGAACCTTTGCCGAGGAAGAACTTCTGGACGATGACAACGACGGCGTGCTCTCGTGGCAGGAATGGGTCTGCGACACCATTCCGGCAGATAGCAATTCCGTGCTTAAAATCACGGGAATCGATTCGGCCGAACCGGGGATGCAGCTGCATTGGAGCGGCGGAATGCAGGCAACGCAGCAACTTGAACGATGCACCAACCTCGTTTCGGGGTTGTGGGTGCCTGTTTTCACCAACGAGCCACCGACGGCGGTAACCAACAGCTTCAACGATTCCTCGGCAACCAACCAAGCGGAATACTACCGGGTCAGGGCTTGGCGGTAGTTCTTCGCTGTGCGAAGGAGTGCTGCGGGAAACCGTGGCGCAGTAAGGCTGCTGGGAGAATGCATCGGCACTCGTGTGTTTGTTGAATATCGCGGTGTCCACAATACTGGAAGACGGCTATTCCCTTGTTTGGTATGAATATTCGCGAGGTTGGAAGGAATGCTCTGTGGCACTGGCTCCCCTTCGTTGTTTCGCCTGAATGGAGAGAGTGAAGAATCTGTACAAAAACATAAAATGGAGGAAGCGGTAATGAAAAGCATGAGAAGTATGATGGTAGCTTTGGTGGCGGTCGGTGCATTGTTGGGAGGCAGTGCATTCGGGGATGACTATGCCATGCTCATAAA
>JBDLHZ010000157.1:0-6477 GCA_039715135.1 Verrucomicrobiota bacterium | reverse complement strand
AAGGCGGATATCACTTCCTTGAACTCGTCGTAGAGATTCATCGCTACATGGATCCTAAGGTAAAACGCCCTTCTGCATTTCAACCAGCTCGCCGATGCCTTTTTCGGCGAGAGCCATCATTTGCATCAGCTCGTCCTTGCTGAACGGCGCGCCTTCGGCGGTGCCCTGCACTTCAATGATCTTGCCGGACTCGGTCATGACAAAGTTGGCATCCACCTCGGCAGCGGAGTCTTCGATGTAGCAGAGGTCGAGGATCGGCACCTGCTTGTTGATGCCGACGCTGATGGCAGCCAGGCCTTCGATGATGGGGTCCTGCTTGACCAGCCCTTCCTTCACCAAGCGGTCAACCGCCAGCTTGAGCGCAACAAACGCCCCGGTGATAGAGGCCGTGCGGGTTCCGCCGTCGGCCTGGATGACATCGCAGTCGAGATAGATCTGGCGGCGGCCCAGCTTTTGCAGATCGACCACCGCGCGTAGCGAACGGCCAATCAAACGCTGGATTTCCATGGTACGCCCGCCGATCTTGCCCTTTGTGGCCTCGCGCTGGGTACGATCCTGCGTGGCGCCGGGCAACATGCTGTATTCCGCCGTAACCCATCCGCCGGGCACCTTCTGGAAACGCATCCAACCGGGTACGTTTTCATCCACACTGGCCGTGCAGATCACACGCGTATTGCCCATCTCCACCAAAACCGACCCTTTGGCCGAGGTAATGAAATCCTTCGTGAACTTGACCGCACGCAGTTCGTCGGCCTTCCGCCCGTCGATGCGCTTGTCGTTATTGTCGACTACGGCATCCAAATCAATGCCCCCGCTTAAATTGATTTCCTTTTTCATAATCCGCGCATGGTGGCGAAGAAAAAGGATCAATGCAACGGGTAAATGAACTGCGGTATTCAAGTGCGGGGATCGCGGAAAAACTCACGGCCGTGAGTTTTTCCGCGATCCTACCGAAGCTTGTCGCCATCCGCCCAGACCACTTCCAACAACGGCACTTCCCATTCATCGGGGCAGTTCCCTGCGGGAACATGATCCATGAATTCCGTTCGCCAAACGACAACCGAGTGGATCCGAACCTCTTTAACCAAGCTCAAGCAACATTCCCATTCGCAACTGGCGGTTTTCGAAAGAGCCCCGATTTTGTAGCCCTTTTCATTCTTGATGAACACCCGGTTGTCACCCTCCCCCTTGTCTAGAAAAACCAACGAACCAGATGTTAGCCGGATGATTTCCTGCCGTACATAACCCGCATTCGGTGCGGTGGCGGGATAGTCAATCCAGATGTCGGAAAGATCCAGCAACGAATAATGAAGGCGAAGTTCGTCATCCGGCGGTTGCGACAGCGCCCCTGCCTTGACTCGCCGCAGCCCACTGCCGTCGAGTTTGGATGTGAAAGGATTTTGAACACCCTTGAGTTCGCAGAGCACAAGGGATTTCCGCGCCCGTGTCATGCCCACGTAGTAGAGTCGGCGTTCCTCTTCCTGCTTTTCAACAGCAGCCTGTTCGCTCCAATTGCCCAGCATTGCGACATGGTCAAACTCCAACCCTTTGGCGGCATGCACGGTTGAAAGATAGACTTTATCCCCTGCGAAGGAATCGCGCTGGAGTTCGTGCAGTGCTTCATAGATGAATTCGACCGCCTCAGCCGGCATGCGGGCATTGTTCCCGGTCACATCTTCCCACTCGACCAGAATGTCGTCCATCATGCGGCACCAAGGGCTGTTCGCTTCATAGATTTCCATGCCGTGAAATTCCTGACGCAAACGGCCTGCCGATACCGTTGCCTGATCCATCCCCTTGACAAACGCTATCAATGCATGGGACTCGCGCAAACGATGCAACGGAATGTTGCTTTTCCGCCCCGAGGCCATGGCCACCGGGATGCCTGCGGATTCCAACGCGGCACGAATAAAGTGCAGTTCCTGATTTGTGCGGGCAAAAACAGCCATGCTCCCGTCGCAACGGCGAGCCTTGACTTCTTCGAGAACAAAGCGAGCCTGGTGCAATGCATCGGAACATTCCACGATGCGCACAGTCTCGCCGGGCGGGTCGGAGCGCCGGGCCGTGTTGATTTGGATTGGATGGCTGGTTTTCATCCGGTCGCAGTTCAGCGAAACCAACTGGTTTGCGGTATCGATGATGTTTTTGTTGGAGCGGTAGTTTTCGACCAGAAAATGCGTATGCGCGGCATAGTCCTGTTCGAACTGCCGGATGAACCGGATATTCGCGCCTTGGAAGGAGTAGATGTTCTGGTCGTCGTCGCCGACAGCAAGAATGGAAAGCCTGGCGTCCTCGTTTTCGGATTCCAGCGTTCTCCCGGCAATGGCCGAGACCATCTCGTACTGGTCTTGGTTGATGTCCTGATACTCGTCGATCAGGATATGGCGGCAACCGGCCAGCAGACGCTCGCGCATTTCGTCGCGTTCAAGACCGGGCAGGTCGCATTCGCCCCGCAGCAACCGGGTTGCGTCGCGGATCATCTTGTCGAAGTCAGGCGTTTCCTCATTCTTTTCGGAATGCTCGGCCAAAGACGCACCGACCAACCGCATAGCCAAGCCATGGTAGGTTTGCACCGTCACGCCGACGGCATTCTTCCCGACCAGTTCCCGAATGCGCATCCGCAGGCTGAGCGCCGCCGCGCGGTTGAAGCACACCACCAGGATTTCGCGTGGACGAACCCGCTCGACGCGCAACAGGTAGGCGCACCGATGCGCAATTATCCGCGTTTTCCCCGACCCGGGTCCGGCCAGCACCAGCATGTTGTCGTCCGCCCTAGCCGAAACCACCGCCACCTGTACGCCGTTGTTCAGCTGGTCGACAATCTTCTGGTAGGATTCCGCACTGGTTGCGCGTTCGAGCATCTCCTGCTCGCCGGGAAAGAACCTTTTCACAAACTCGGCTTTCCCCATAGTAAAATAGGCGGCAACCAGCGCTAACGCACCCTGAACCTTATCCAATCCGAGAGCCGCATAGCGGTTCATCACATGGATCTGGAAGTTGCGCTCGCAGTAATGCTCCTTGAGCGAAGAAAAGTCGCCTGCGGTAAAGCGCCTTCCCTTTGCCTCCGGCAGGATCGTGATGGTCATGGCCGAGCGGAATATCGCCAGCCCTTGCTGGAGGATGATGCAGCGCTGCTCATGGAGGAAGAGCAACCCGCGCTCGATGGCCGAACCGAAATCCTTGATTTGCGCTGCAACGAACATGTCCGCCTTCAACGCCTCGATCAACTCGCTCTCGCTAAACTCTACCAAATGCTCGCCATTCGTTCCTTCCGGAATCTTTCCGGAGATGGCCATCAACGCAATGCCCGCCACGGCCTGGCGCTTTTCAGCGGTTGCTTGCAGATCGTCCCAGCTACGTTGCAGCTTGATGCGGTAGTGGTCACGGTCGCGGTATTTCAATTCGATGCTTCCCCTGCGCCCGGCCAGCCCCTGTCCATCCATGGCCAAGCTTCCCAGCAGGCTGCGCAGGGATTCCGGAGCAGAGGCATGGCCTTTATCGAGTAGCTGCTGGTTTAGCCGCCGCAAGCTCAGTACCAGCCAGCCTTCGGCATCTGGCTCCTCCTCGCGTAACAGGGCGATCATCGCCTTTTCCAACACGCACACATCCGCCAACACCTTGTCGGACGCGTTCGTGCAGCGCACCTTGACATACGCACTCAACAGGGTGTCCTTCTTCACGAGACCGGCATTGGCCATGTCGTTCAGGATTTTCAGTACAGGCAAGGTATCGTGCCGCAACGTGCGATACTGCGCGACCTCTTCCGCAACGGCCATGGATGGAAGCTCGGCCAGTTGGTCGGCGCTAATCGCTTCGTCAGGATCGCGATCGAAAAGCTGTGCCATGATTTCGTGCCACTGCCTTTTGCCCCGATCCGAAAGCTCCAATGCATTGATTTTTTCGATGGCTTCTTCCCGGGTTTGCATCAACGGCTTGACCTGAATCACATTGGTCCGATTCTCGTCGCGCTGGACAAAGCTACCGCGTTCCAACATCGAGACCGCAGTATTGACCTTGGTCGTTGCCATGGGATCCGTAGTATTGAACTCCGTATCCACCTCTTCGTCGCGGAGAATTTCGCCGGCGGTGACGACCACCTCGTTGTCCTCGTTGCGCTTGGCACGGCGCAATCCGCGCAGGATCTGGGCAATATCATGACGTGTCAGGCGCGAGAAGGCGCTGAGCGAAAACTGGGTTTCGATGTCCTGTTCGTCGTAGAGCAAAACGCACTGGGCCGACTCCCGGTCACGACCGGCGCGGCCGGCCTCCTGCAGGTAGTTTTCGAGCGAACCCGGAATGTCTGCATGGACGACCAGTCGCACGTTGTCTTTGTCGATCCCCATGCCAAACGCGTTCGTGGCACAGATATGCTGGATGTCCCCGGCAATGAACCCGTCCTGTATACGCCGTTTCTCGGGTGCTTCCAATCCGGCATGGAACGCCTCGGCCAAGAGGCCACCACGCTGGAGCCACTGGGCCATGTCTTCTGTTCGAGCGCGGGTTGCACAATAAACGACTGAAGCACCATCTTCAGGCACCCGATCCATCAGCAGCTGCAGAACGCGCGTTTCCTTCTCCGCCGAATTGACCATCTGGACTTCGAACCACAGGTTGGTTCGCTCCGCCCCACCGTCAAACAATACCAATTGCTGCGACAGCTCCTTCTCGAAATGCTGACTGACTTCTTCGATCACGTCACACTTGGCGGTTGCCGTAAAACAGGCCACCGGAGGACATTCGAGATGCTGCTGCTCCGCCAATTCGCGAATAAAGCGCGAAGCATATAGATAGTCCGGGCGGAACGAATGCCCCCAGCGCGACAGGCAATGCGCCTCGTCGAAAACCCAGCATCCGATCTCCCGCTGCTTCACCACGTTCCTGAACGAAACGTTGCGCAGCTGCTCCGGGGAGACATACAGCAGGGCAACATCGCCCAAACGTACGCGTTCCAGCACGCTGCCCCGCTCCGGAGGCGTGAGCATGCCGTAGAGTGCTGCGGCAAAACTGGATTCCGTCAGGCGGTTGAGGTTATCGACCTGATCCTTCATCAATGCCTGCAAAGGCGAAACGACAACGGTCAGAACGCCCAAGCGCTGGTTGCGAACCAACGCCGGGAGTTGGTAGCACAGCGACTTGCCACCGCCTGTCGGCAGAATGGCCAGCAATGGCTCGTTGTTCATGCCGCCACGGACAATGGCCTCCTGCAAGCTCCCGCCTTCGGACAGGGAAGGTTCCGACCGGAAAGCATCGAACCCAAAGAAGCGTTGAAGCTGCTCCTGTGGGTTGTGGTTGGCCAGGCAATATTCGCAATTTGGATCGTCGCATCCCCTGTCCCGCAAGGCGTGTACGATTTGCAGCACTTCGGGAAACCTGTGCCGAACCCAAGGCGGGAGAATGGAATTGGCACCTGCCACCCGAAGCCAGGCCAGCGCATAAGCCGTCGCTTCCCGCTTTTCAAAGCACGTCGTCCGAGCCGCCGTTGCGCATCCAAACTTCGACGCATATGTGGCAAAGGAATCCATTGCTTTCCGATCATCGAAAGCGGCTACATCCAACGCTTGGAACAAAGGTTCCATCTTTGCCGCAAACGCCCAGGCATAGAACCGCACCAACCCAGCATCGGATTTCAACAACTTTTCAAACACCTCGAACTGATCCCGAAACAGCTGCGCGGCATTGCGGGCGTCGGCAACCGGATCATTCAAGGCGGTGCTGAGCAGCTTGTAGTCCTTCACCAAATGGTGGTAGGGGTTTTCAGGAAAGGCGATCGGAGAAAGGAACAAGGTGTCGATCACAGGCAGTGAATGAATTTTCAATTCCGGAAACTGCCGCCGCAACACGGGAAGATCGTGATCCAAAATGTTGTGGCCAAGCACAAAGCGGGCATTTGCCGCCATTCCATCCAGAACCTGCACTACGTCGGACTGGCGGAACCGCCCCTTGAGGAATCCTTCTTCAGCCCCGCAAATCGCGCCAACCTTCAAGATCTTCCCGTCGGGAGCCGTCTCCAAGTCTAGCAACAGGCTTTCGTTCAATATCTTTCCAGCAACACCCATTTAGCAAAAAGCCTATACTGATGCTTGAACCAAGTCTACCCGAATAAGCGGTGCACGAATATCGCAGCAAAGATTCCGATCACCGCGTACGTTTTTCACGCCTAATTGGATTTGACAACCGGCGGTTTATTGGTAGTTTAGCCTGCTTTTCAGGACAAACAGGAAATTTTGAGATGAAACGTACATACCAGCCGTCAAAACTAAAACGTGCCCGCAAGTGTGGGTTCCGCAAGCGCATGGCCACCGCGGATGGCCGCGCCCTCCTCAAGCGCCGCCGCCAGAAAGGCCGCAAGCGCCTTACCGCCGTCTAAACTTAGGAAACCAATATGCCGAAGCCCCGCCAGAGGGAGTCGGACCGTTCCATCGACTCAAGCCCGCCCATCAGCGGGCTTGATCGCTGTCTATCCAAAAAACAGCGGCT
>JBDLHZ010000156.1:0-6490 GCA_039715135.1 Verrucomicrobiota bacterium | reverse complement strand
GAGGGAACTACAAAGGAGGACGAGGGTTCCGCACACGATTCCCGGGAATTTCCACATACGTTATCCGATGCATGCTGGCGGAAACCCTTTAAGCGGGGGTTGAAATGGCGCGTGGAAGATTTGCATATAAATAGATAGGTCACGGACCTCGGCGAATTACGGATTACTCGTTACGTATTACGCACCCTACCTACCCGAAACGTTGCGGAAGGCTTCGGGAATTTTTTCGATAAGATCGGGGGCGATGATGGAGGCCTGCGATTTTTCGGCGGCGGCGAGGTCGCCCGCGCGGCCATGGAGCCAAACGGCGGCGCAGGCCGCTTCGAAGGGAGGAATCCCCTGCCCCGCGAGACCGGCAATAATTCCCGCCAGTACATCGCCCGAACCGCCGGAGGCCATGCCGGGGTTACCGGTCAAATTGATGGCCAACGGATGTTCGGGCGCGGCTACCATGGTTCCCGCCCCCTTTAGTACAATCGTTGCACCAAGCTTGGCGGCAGCCATCTTGGCCATGCCGAAGCGGTCTTCCTGAACATCCTCCACCTTCAGTCCGAACAGGGCGGCAAATTCGCCGGGGTGCGGTGTGAGGACAACAGGGCACTTTGCGGCGGCAATGGCTTCAATATGACCGGCCAGCATCGTGACGGCATCGGCATCGAGGATAAGCGGAACGGTCGAGCTCTCCAATAGCTGGAGCACCTGCTCGCGCGTGGTGGCACTACGCCCCATGCCTGGACCAACCATGACGGCCGTCCATTTACCGTCCGGCATACTCGAATGAACCATCACCTCGGGAACCGCCGTGGCCACCAGCGGGTGGATGGCATCGGGAACGAAAGCCGAGACCAGCCCCGCGCCTGAACGGGCGGCGGAACGGGCAGCCATGGCGATGGCTCCGCTGTATCCCTTGGAACCGCCGATGCACAATACATGGCCGAAAGCCCCCTTGTGCGCATTGCGCGGACGACGCGGAAAGAGCGGTGCAAGGTCGGATGGATGGATGAACTCCAGATCAGGATCACCTTCGGCCTCTTCGATGAATTCGGAGGGAATGCCGATATCGACCACTTCGAGGTTGCCGACAAAATCGATGTTTTCGGACTGCACACTTCCAATCTTCGGAAGCCCCATCGTAACGGTCAGGTCGGCGCGCACCGCCATGGCGGACGGAATATCGATGGCGACGATAAGCGCCCGAGCAGACTGGGCATCGATAAATTGGATGGCATCGGCAACGATGCCGCGCGGCTCGCCGGAAGCGCCAGTGCCGAGCAGGCCATCGACAATGATCTCGGCATCGGTTCCGCACCCGCCGGCATGTTTCCATTGCTCGGCATTGTCCATGATTCGAAAAGGCACATCGTCCTTTTTCATTTGCTTGAACCAAGCCAGCGCATCGCCCTTGAGTTTGTTTTCGGAACCGGCCAACCAGCACTCGACCGGCCAACCATCCTCGTGAAGGCAGCGGGCGGCCACAAACGCGTCGCCACCATTGTTGCCGCAACCAGCAACAAAAAGTACGGGGGAGTCGACCAGCTGGTGGTTGGAAGCAAGGCGGCGAATGGCATCGGCCAACCCTTCGCCGGCGGTTTGCATCAGTTCTTCGCCGAGAATGCCGGATGCAATTGTCCGGCGATCCAGTTCCTGCATTTGGCTGGTAGTGACTATTTTCATGGTAAAAAGTAATTCGTAACTACGGAAAATTACGGATTACGCATTACTCGTTACGCATCATACTCCTGCATGGCTTCGAGCATTTCCTTGACGGCATTTTCGAGTCCGTGGAAAACCGAGCGGCAAATGATGCTATGGCCAATGTTGAGCGTGTCGAGGTGCGGGATGCAGAGGATGCCGCCAAGGTTTTCGAGATTGATGCCGTGGCCGGCGTTGACCTTGAGGCCGAGCGAGTGGGCATGGTCCGCGCCGCGGATGAGTTGCTCCATCAGCGCCCCGCGATCATGGGGTTCGGCATCGCAATAGGTACCGGTGTGCAGCTCGACAACCGGTGCACCCAGATCCTTGCAGGCATCAAGTATCGTTTCGTCGGCATCGACAAACATGCTGACCTCGATCCCCGCCTCGGAAAGGCACCGGACGGTGGGCTTGAGGGCATCGAAGTGGGCAACCACATCGAGGCCACCCTCGGTGGTGAGCTCCTGCCGCTTTTCCGGAACCAGGCAGACTTCCGCCGGCTTGACGTTTAGCGCAATCTCGACAATGGATTCGTCGTTCGCCATTTCGAGGTTGAGCGGCAACGGTTGAAGTTCCTTGAGCCGGAAGATGTCGTCGTCCTGGATATGGCGGCGGTCCTCGCGCAGATGGGCGGTGATTCCGTGGGCACCGGCACGGGCGCAGAGGATGGCCGCATCAAGCGGATCGGGATAAACGGTTCCACGCGCTTGGCGCAATGTTGTCACATGGTCGATATTCACACCTAGTCTCATGTTCATTTCCTTTCAGGGTGGCGGGTGGATTTTGCCGACTTGCATTCGCCACTTGCCATTCGCCACTTCAGGCCTTCATCGCCTTGATGCTCTTGATCGGTTTCGATGGCATGCCATCATGGATTTGCGGATCGTAGATCGCATATGCACGGATATCGTTTCCCCGGTTATAGTCGAGCACCTTTTGGCCCGCTCTATACAGCGCATGCAGATTGCGGCCATGTTCGGGATATGCCGCAACACCAAGAGTGATGGTGGTTTTAAGCTTCTTCTTGCCGGAAACAATTTCGCTCTGCTGAATAAGCGTACTAATGCGTTTGCCAATGGTTTCCGCATTTTCGAGCGAAACCTGCGCCAAAACGAGAAATGCGTGCTTTTCGTGGCGGCCAATCAAATCGGTTGCCCGAACGTTGTCCTGCAGGATTTTGCTGACCCCGGCAATGACATCGTCCGCAGCCTCTTCCCCATGGAACCGCGTGATGTGGTCGATGTTGTTTACCCCGACACAAAAGAGCGCGGCTTTTTTCTTCTTGTGGCGCAAATCGTTCATCATGCGCTGCATATAGGCGGAAACAGCCGAGGGCTTCAACACGCCGGTGAGTTCGTCGAGCATGCCGCTTTTGCGCCGCTCCGCCCACCCGCCGGGGCTTTTTTCCGCCGGGGCATCGATGGACTCGTCTTCCCCTTCTATGGAGGATTCCTCTTCCCCCTCCATGGAGGATTCCTGGGTCTCCTCCTCTTCGTCAACATCGACAATTTCCGGCATGAAGGCCGGCCGATCCATATCGGTTTTCTCCAAAGCTTCTTTTGCAACGTCGAGCAACTCGTTGCCTCGGAGGCCGTGTCCCGGGTAGGCGGCAATGCCTGCACGCAACAACTCGCTGGAGACCCCTGGGCAAATTCCGGCAACCTTGCCTGCAATGCGCGCGAAGACCGATTCGGAATCGTTGGGCTCGGCCTCCGCAACCAGGGCTACGGTTTGCGCATCGTAGACGCAAACGATGTCGTCATGCCGAACCGCCTTTTTGATGGCCTCGACGAAGGGGGAGTCCATTCGTATTTCCAGCGAGGGGTCGTTCGCCTGAATCAGTGAAAGGGTAAACGAGGTCCCACGCTGGGAGCATCCCGTGAGATAGCGTGCGAGTTGGACGCGCAGGATGTCGGGCGTGGGAACATCCATATCCTTGGGATGGGTGTCTTCCGCCTGCTGGACAATGTGTTGAAAGCGGTAGTAGCTGGCAATAAGCGTGATGGCCACGAAGGAAACCACAACCGCCACAACCACGCTCAAGGCACCGGTCAACATGCCGGGAAGCACTGCGATCATAGGGAAAAAGAGCTGCATAAAAGAGCAGGTGCGGAAGAACTCCGCACCTTTGGAAGACTAATCAATAGATGGCGAACACGCCGCGGCGGTTCTGGCGCCATGCGCCTTCGTCGTGCCCCATGGATGCGGGCATCTCCTCCCCAAGGCTCTTGGTTTGGATGACGGAGGGATCGACACCGAGGCTGATGAGGTAGTCGCGAATGGCCAATGCGCGGCGCTCGCCCAATGCGAGGTTGTATTCGCGGCTGCCGCGTTCGTCGCCATGGCCTTCGACAATCACGCCCTTGGCCTTCCCTTTATTGAGATGTTTTGCGACGGCTTCGACCTTGCCGGCCTCTTCCGGGTTCACCTGGGAGCTGTCATAGGCGAACATTACCGGCTCGAACAGGCTTCGGTCGCCATCCATTGGCAACCCCATATTGTCGGCATTCAGCGGCACATCGCCAATGAGCGGGTCGCCGTACAAGTTGTCGCCATACATATCCGCCGAAGGTTTTCTTGATCTGCAACCACTGAGTGTGACCATGGAAGCGGCCAAAACCGCGAAAAACAGAAATTTACATGCCTTTTTATTCATAATACCCGCCTTGTGTTTTTTATGGTGAACAGGCCGGAGAGAACCAATCAACCGATCCTGAAAGTAAAGCTACAGGAGAATCTTCAAGGGTGTCAAGAAGGTAGATGGAGGAACGGTAGCTCGCTGTGCGCGAGCAGACAAGATGCCGTCCATCAGGTGCCCAACTCGGATCCTCGTAGTCCGCCCAGTCCGTCTCCAGCACCCGCAGCGATTTCGCGGCGGGGTTGGCCATGGCAATGCGATAGCGGCCGCCGATCCGGCTGCTGAAGGCAATGTAGCCGTTTTTCCCCCAATCGGGTGCCACGTTTTCCGATCCGGTGCTCGTCAACCGCTGTGCCCGACCGCCCTTTCTGGGGATGATGTAGATCTGCGGCGAACCGCTGGTATCGGAAACATAGGCGATATGGTTGCCGTCCGGCGACCAGCAGGGGCTGGCCTCGTTGCCGCGCCGGGTCCGCGTCAGCCGCTTGAGGAGGCCCGTGCGCAAGCTCTTGATGTAGAGTTCCGGGTTGCCGTCGCGCGAAAGGATCAGCGCCAGGCTCCTTCCATCCGGGGAGACCGCCCCGCTGGCGTTTAGCCCGCCATGGCTCGAAAGCGGTTTGCCCCGCCCGGTCATATAGACATTCGGATAGCCGCGCTTGTAGGAGGTGTAGACAATGTTCTTTGCGTCCGGCGTCCAGCCGGGACCAACCACGATGCTGCGGTCCTTGGTAATCTGGCGAACGTTCTTTCCGTCCATGTCGCACACATATAGTTCCTTCCGCCCAGTGCGATTGCTGACCAGCGCAATCTTGCCCGCGGCCATCCCCTTCTTTCCGGTCACGGCATAGACGATTTCATCGGCCACCCTATGCGCCAGGCCGCGAGCATCGGATGAGCCGGCCTTATAGGACTTGCCCAGCAACCGCTGGCGGCTGGACACCTTGTATACCTGGCAATCGGCCTTCAATTGGCCGCCGGAAACACAGGAGCCTGCCACGTTCAGCTCGGCACCGGTCGACGTTACCGTAAAATAACCCGAACGGTTCAAGTCCGCCTTGAGGACCGAAAGGAAGGTGCGCGAGGCCGTATCGCCGCCGGTCCGATACGATGCCAGATTGATCGAAATCTTGCCGTCGCCGCTTTTTCGCACCTCGACGCGCTGCGCGCAAACCACCGATGTCAACAACACGGCACATGCCGCCAATACATATTTTCTCATCTCTAAACTCCGGGAATTTCCAACCACGAAATACACCAAATACACCAAATACACGAAAGGAATACCACCTCATCCTGCTTTCGTGTGGTTCGTGTATTTCGTGGTTCCATTAGTTGTCCAGTGTAAATATTACTTCCACATAATCATACGGATAGTTTGAAGGCGGTTTGGGCATGGTACTCACCGTATTCACTGCATCCATTACCGTTCTATCATAAAGCGCGTCGCCCGACCCCTTGATTTTTGCTCTTTTTGTGATCTGCCCGTTCTTGCGCATCGAAATCCGCACAATGGCCGATCCTGTCGCGGAGGTGGCCGAGGCCGGTGGCTCCCACTGATTGTAGAACAAGCTCATCACCCGCGCATAATAGTCGTTGAACTGGCTGGGGTTGACCGAAGAACTGGAAGACGAAGATGCAATACCCGACAGCGCCTTTTTGATATCCGTCTCCGAAACCGTCGGTTTGCTCGGCTTTTCGTTCACCTTCTTGCCTTGGACAATATCTTCCGGCTTGGTCGCCTTCCACTTTGGCTTTTCCGGCTCCTTGGGCTTCGGCTTGGGTTTCTCCACCTTGGGTTTCGGCTTCGGCTTCGGCTTGGGCTTTGGTTTGGGCTTGGGTTTTACCGGCTCCGGGACGGGTGCGGGCTCCGGCTCGGGAGCCGGAGCCTCTGGCTCGGACATGCGGGTCACCTGCTCGACACTAACCTGCGGGGCCGGACCGCCAAACTCGATGAATGTCACGATCTCTTTCGGCTTGGGCTTGAAGCAGCCGCGGATGGCCGGAATGGTAATCATCAGAAAGATGACCGCCGCATGCACGCCAAACACCCGCTGGGTTATCTTTCGCTGGAAGGCATTCATTGAAACTTCCCCTGAGCCGCTTGCAAAACCTCTGGCCAAACGCACAACGGTGTAGTGCGTGCTTCCATTCTGATGGAGC
>JBDLHZ010000155.1:0-6504 GCA_039715135.1 Verrucomicrobiota bacterium | reverse complement strand
CCGTTCTGCAATCTCGATCCGCGCAATACGGATCGGGAAGATTTGATCGGCGAAGGCAAATTCGATTTCCTGCTTGAGCAATACAGAGAGCTTGGATTCAAGGGATTGGGCGAACTCTGCCCGAACCTGCCTTGGGATGATCCGAGGATGCTGAACCTGCTCGGATCGTGCGAGCGGGTCGGGTTCCCGGTCACCTTCCACACCATATCACCAGAATATATAACCTATGGCGTTTATGACGAGCTGGGGCTTCCTGGGTTGGAGACGGTGCTGAAAAAGTTCCCGGAGCTGAAAATCTTTGGCCACAGCGCCGCGTTCTGGAGCGAGATCAGCGGCGATTTGACGAAGGAGGAAAAGGATTTTTATCCGTCAGGACCGGTGGTCGAAGGCGGCGCAATTACGCGCCTGATGCGGAAGTACCCGAACCTTTATGGCGACCTGTCCGGAGGCAGCGGCCTGTTTGCCCTCCAGCGCGACCCCGACCATGCATGGCGTTTCATCGACGAGTTCCAGGATCGCCTCATGTTTGGCATGGACTGTTGCTCCACAACTACGGTGCTGGATCATGTCGAATGGCTTACCCAAGCCCGCGACGATGGAAACATCACCGAAGCCGCTTTCGAGAAAATCATGTGGAAGAATATCAACGAAGCTTTGGACTTAAACCTAGATGGAGAAATTGAAAATGAATGAATTGGCATTGCTGGGCGGAAGCAAAACGATAGAAAAGGTGGATCCGGAAACATTCAAATGGCCGGTTGTTACCGATGACCACCGCAGGGCGGTTCTGGATGTGATCGACCGGGGCGCGATGAGCGGCCTGGATGTGACCCAGGAGTTTGAAGCGGCGTATGCGAAGGATTTTGGGCGCGATTATGCATTGTTGTTCAACAACGGCACGGCTGCGATACAAGCAGGGTTCTGGGCCGTGGGTGTTGGCAATGGCGATGAAGTAATATGCCCGTCCATCACCTACTGGGCATCCGTTCTCCAGGTCTATTCGCTGGGGGCCACGCCGGTTTTTGCCGACATCGATCCGGAAACGCTTTGCCTTGATCCGGCGGATTTCGAGCGTTGCATCACCGAACGCACCAAGGCGGTGGTGGTGGTTCACTATGCCGGGCACCCGGCGGATATGGATGCGATCATGGAAATTGCCAAGCGGCACGGCATCAAGGTCCTGGAGGACTGCAGCCACGCGCACGCCTGCCACTACAAGGGCAGGCAGGTCGGAACCTTCGGGGATGTGGCTGGGTTTTCCCTGATGAGCGGCAAGTCGTTTGCCATTGGCGAGGCGGGCATGCTCACGACAGACTGCCAGGAAATCTACGAATGGGCCATCCTGTTTGGACAGTATGCCCGGCACGGGCAGATTGAGCTAGAACAGGTCAAGAAACATGCAGGCCTTCCCTGCGGTGGCTATAAATACCGTCCGCACCAGTGCAGCTCGGCGTTCGGCCTCGTGCAGATGAAATACTACAAACAGCAGTTTGCCGAAATCGATAAGGCCATGACCTATTTCTGCGACCGGATCGATCAACTGCCGGGAATCCGCGCCCACCGTCCGAAGGATGAAGGCTCCACCAAGGGCGGCTGGTATTTCCCCTTGGCGCACTACAGCGGCGAAGAGCTCGGCGGCCTCTCCGTCCAGCGTTTTGTCGAGGCTGTTATCGCTGAAGGAACGCTCTGCAATGCGGGTTGCAACAAGCCGCTGCACACCCATTCGGTGTTCACCGAGATGGATATCTACAACCAAGGCAGACCCGCCCGGATCGCCAACCTGCCGGAAGGCATGACGGTTGACCAGATGCAGAAACCGCTCGCCGTCAGCGAGACGGTCAACAACCGGATAATCGGTTTGCCGCGCTTTATCACCTTCGACAAAGAGCTGATTGACCGGCACGTTGCCGCCTACGGGAAAGTGGTGGAAAATCACGCGGAGCTTCTGGAAGGAGACAAGCATGTTTCCGAGGAAGGCGGATACAGTGCGACATACAGAAAAAGGAAATAGTCAGCTTGCGCATCGTCCCGCAGCATCATGTCTTTGGAAAACACGCTGGCCATGATCGATGAGTGGAGAAAGCTACGATAGCAAACCGGAGAGGAAGTAGATGATGGATTCAAAAAAAAGACTGTTGAAAGCATGGAATTTTGAAGAACCCGACCGGGTGCCCATAGAGATTCAGATTTCCCCGGCGGCGCGGGAATATCCCGAGGCGCAAGAAATCGTGGAGTTTATCGACAACGAAGCCGACAATTTTACTTATATGCCGGGGGCGGATTGGGGCTTCTTCGGAATTCCGGTCAAGGAGCAGTTTGAAGAGGTCATCGAGGAGACCGATCGGTTTTGCCGAAAAAAGCGCACGATAGATACGGAGGCGGGTGTTTTTTACGCGATTACCAAGCAGGATTTTGATGAGATCAACAAAAACGATTTTCACTGGGAAAGAAGGTATATCGATACCATCGAGGATATGGAGCGGCTCGCGGATGCCCCGAAGGGGTTTATCGGCCTTTTTGGGGACAGGCGCGGTGAAGCCGAAAAAAAACTTGGCAAAAACCAGGTCGGCATCGACGTTCTGTTCCACCCTCTCGGTAATTTGGTGAGACAAGCCAACATGGATGAAGTCTACATCTGGATGGCGACCCATCCGGAAACCATGCACCGCTTCCTGGAGAGTTCAAGCCATATGGTCATGCAGGTTGTCGAAAAAATGGTCGAGGCAGGCATGGGGCCGAACTTTTATACCGTTGCACATGAAATGCTGATTCCGCCGTGGATGGGGGGCGGCATGTTCGACGAGTATGTCTTCGGGTACGACAAGCCGGTCTATGATGCCATCCACAGGCATGGCGGGAAACTAAGGGCGCATTGCCACGACAATGTCTTCAACCTGCTGGAAAAGTTCAGTGCAATGGGCGTCGACGGCATCGAGCCCTTGGAGCCGCCACCTTACGGCGATGTGGATTTGGCCGAGGCCAAGAAACTTGTCGGCGACAGGATGATGCTCAGCGGAAATGTCGCTACGCAGGATTTTGTGGATATTGATGCCGATGAAGTCAGTCGCCGTGTAAAGGAGGCGGTTGCCGCAGGTGCTCCCGGCGGTGGTTTCAGCCTGAGAACCACAGGCGGACACGCGGCAACGGGTTCGGTAAAGACGAGGGAGCAAATGCTCAAGGTTTTGGAGAACATACAGGCCTATATTGATGCGGGCCTGAAATACGGCAGCTATTAGACATGGAAGGGTTTAAAATGAGGATCGGAATTCCTAAGGAAATAAAGGTGAAGGAAAACAGGGTGTCCTGCACGCCCAACGGGGTTCGCCTGTTGGTGCAGTCCAGCCACGAGGTGCTTGTTGAAGCCGGTGCGGGGCAGGGATCGGGTTTTCCCGACAAGCAGTATGAACAGGCGGGCGGGGTAATCGTTCCCGGTGCTGCCGATGCATGGGCGGCGGACATGGTGATCAAGGTCAAGGAGCCCATCGAATCGGAATACAACTATTTCCGCAAGAACCTGCTGCTTTTTACCTATCTTCACCTCGCCGCCGACAGACCCCTGACGGAAGCGCTTTGTAGCTCTGGTGTAACCGGTGTTGCCTATGAAACGGTTCAGGTGGGCAACCGTCTGCCTTTGCTGGAGCCGATGAGTGAAATCGCCGGCCGGATGGGCACGCTGATGGGCTGCTACTATCTCGCCAAGCCATACGGCGGCAAAGGGACGCTCCTTGGCGGGATCCCGGGCGTTCCGGTCGGCAACGTGCTGGTGATCGGCGGGGGATCGGCAGGCTTGAATGCCGCCCGGGTAGCGGCGGGCATCGGGGCCGATGTCACGTTGCTGGAGGTCGATATCGAAAAGATGCATTTCATCGATATTTCAACGCACGGCTCTATCCGGACAATCTACTCGGACGAAACGGCCCTGCTCGAAAAACTGCCCCAGGTCGATCTACTGATTGGCGCGGTTCTGATCCCCGGCGCCAAGGCGCCCAAGCTCATCAAGCGGGAGTTCCTGAAACGGATGAAACCTGGTTCCGTCTTCGTGGACATTGCCATCGACCAGGGCGGATGCGCGGAGACCTCGCGGGCCACTACCCACGATGACCCGGTCTATTTCGAGGAGGACATCCTGCACTATTGCGTGGCGAACATGCCCGGCGCCTATGCCCGGACGTCGACGCAGGCCTTGACCAACAGCACGCTGCCCTATGCCGTCAAGCTGGCCAACCTCGGGTTTGAAGAGGCTGTCCGGCAGGTTTCCGAATTGCATCCGGGCGTCAACACGTTCGACGGTGCTGTGACGTGCAAGCCCGTGGCCGAAGCCCATGGCATGGAATATAGGGAATTGCAGGTGTGAGGGTCGGCATGAAAACAGGCAAGGCATCCATAGACATCAAGAAGCCCGTTGAAGCCGGGTCGCTTCAAACGGTTTGTTATACATTCGCGGCGGGGCATGTGATCGACGACAGCGGATATGTGAAGCTTGCATTTCGGTATGCCGGCGATTTTGGAACGCCACAGTTTGATTCCCCGAAGGAGCCGAACTACTGCAGCGTTTCAACGAACGGTGATTGCCGGGTTGAGCCGCGTTGGGATCCAAAGGGAAATACCCGCCCGTGGGGCAAGTCGCTCTACCTGAAAGTCCGGGGCGGCTTCCTCGACAAGGGCGAAACCATCACCGTCGTTTTCGGCGACACCTCCAAAGGCTCTCCCGGATGGCAGATGCAGACGTTTGTGGAAAAAACCTTCGAGTTTAAAACCTTGGTCGATCCGTTCGCTACCTATGAATTCAAGGAACTGCCGAAATCGCCCGAAATGAAGGTTGTTCCGGGCAAGCCGGTCCGGGCGGTCTGCATCGCACCCAGTCAGGTGGTTGAGGGTGAAAAAATCACCTGCTACCTTCGGTTGGAGGACAAGTGGGGCAATGCGACCGGAAAGGCGCAAAAGCGTGTTCGTGCAGGTTTCAAAAAGACCGGCATACAGACCGTTGCATTCAGCGATGCCGCAACTGGTCTCGGTGCAAGGTCCAACCCGATTGAGGTGGTATCTGAAGCATCGGGTTTTTCCCGTTGGTGGGCTGATTTCCATGGACAGAGCGAGGAGACGATCGGCTCGAATTCCATCGAGGACTATTTCAACTATGCCCGCGACTGCGCAAAGATTGATATTCTCGGCCATCAGGGCAATGACTTCCAAGTGACCGATGAGTTCTGGGGCAAGATCAACCGCACGACGAAGGCGTTTTACAAGCCCGGCGAATTCGTCACGTTTCCCGGCTACGAGTGGAGCGGCAATACCCCGCTAGGCGGCGATCGTAACGTCTACTTCAAGAAAGAGGGCGGCGAAATCACCCGCAGTTCCCATGATCTGCTTCCGGGAAAAACATCAAAATACATCATGTCGCCCACTGCGGCTGAAATGTTTGAAAACCTCAACGGCCCCGATCCGTTTGTTTTTGCGCATGTCGGCGGACGCTATGCCGATGTGTCCATGCATAAGGAAGGCGTGGAAGTGGCGATGGAAATCCACTCCGCCTGGGGAACCTTCGAGTGGTTGGTCGAGGATGCGCTGGAGCAGGGGTACCGCATCGGCATCTGCGCCAACTCCGACGGACACAAAACCCGCCCCGGCGCCAGCTATCCCGGAGCCGCCCGCTTCGGATCGCTCGGCGGACTGACCTGCGTACTGGCGAAAAAGCTGGATCGCAACCACATTCACGCCGCCATGAAAAATCGGCACTTCTATGCCACCACCGGCAACCGCCCGTTGCTCGATGTCTCCGTTGCCACCTCCGATGGGCGCGAAGCGATCATGGGCGATGTGTTGGAGCTGAACGACGGCAAGGCGATTTTGCGCGTCCGTGCGACCGGTACCGCGCCGATTGTAAATGTCGAGGTGCGCAACGGACTGGATGTTGTTAAAACACTTCAGCCGTTCAGCGAAGAGGATCTCGGTTCCCGATTAATGGTGACCTGGTCGGGCGCCGAAGTAAAAGGCCGCGACCGACTGGTGGAATGGGATGGCGAGCTGAAGCTGCGGGGCAATAAAATCCGCAAGGTTGCACCGGTTAACTTTTGGAATCCGCAGCAACCGATGGAGCGGGTTGGGAAAACCGGCCTTTGCTGGAAATCCATTACCACTGGTGGGCTGGCCGGGGCGGTTATCGAGCTGGACCGTCCAGCGGCCGGAACGCTGGAAATCGACACCCTGCAGAAAAAGTGCAGCTGCAATTTGAAAGCGCTCGGTCTGAAGCCGAAAGTGTTCAAGGCTGGCGGACTGCGCAAGCAGATTGAGGTTCGTCGACTGCCGGATAGGAAAAGAGCCTCGTCGGAATTCGAGTTCGAGCTGCCGCTTTCCAGATTGCGGGAGGGCGACAATCCCGTCTATGTCCGCGTCCTGCAGGAAGACGGCCACATGGCCTGGAGTAGCCCAGTCTACATTGCGAAAAATAAAATCAATGGGTAAGGAAAATTGAACCGCAGATGAACACGGATCAACACTGATGGT
>JBDLHZ010000154.1:0-6507 GCA_039715135.1 Verrucomicrobiota bacterium | reverse complement strand
TCGAAGACCTATTTCGACTGGGGCGAGTTCTCCGCGCGCGGCGACCTTGTCTATGACGACCTGATGGACGATATTGAAAAGGTCGATCTCGAAAACGGCGACGGCTTCTTCGACCTGCGCGAACTCAACCTGCTCTTCACGCCGGTCGACTGGGCCGACGTGAAGGTTGGCCGCCAGATCCTCACCTGGGGCACCGGCGACCTGCTCTTCATCAACGACCTCTTCCCCAAGGACTGGAACTCGTTCATGCTCGGGCGCGACGAGGAATACCTCAAGGCTCCCTCCGATGCGCTTTTCACCAGCTTCTTTCCCAGCTTTGCCAGCATCGACGTCGCCTACATGCCGCGCATGGACGCCGACCGCTACATCGACGGCCGCCGCATCTCCTACTGGAGTCCCATGCCTGCTCCCGGAAGCATCACCGGGAACGAGTTCGAGGCGGAAAAGCGCGACGACTGGTTCCGGGAAGACGAAATCTCCATGCGCATCTATCGCGACATCAAGGGCTACGAAAGCTCGCTCTACTACTACCACGGCTTCTGGAAAAGCCCGATGGGCATGAATGCAACAGGACCCTATTTCCCGCGCATGACGGCCTACGGCGCAAGCGCCAAGGGTTCGCTCGGCAAGGGTTTGGTCAACACCGAACTCGGCTACTACGACTCGCATGAAGACCGGAGCGGCACCGACCCCTTTGTTCCCAATTCCGAATTCCGCATCCTCACCGGCTACGAACGCGAAGTCGCCAAGGATTTGATGGCGGGCATGCAGTACTATGTCGAATGGATGATGGACCACAACGACTACAAAGCCAGCCCCATGATCGATCCCGCCACCGCGCGTGACGAGTTGCGCCATGTCCTCACCCTGCGCCTGACCCAGATGCTGATGAACCAGAACCTCGTGCTCAGCCTCTTCACCTTCTACTCGCCCAGCGACAACGACGCCTACCTCCGTCCCAGCGCCACCTACAAGATTTCCGACCACTGGAAAGTCACAGCCAGCGGTGGCTTCTTCGTTGGCGAAAACGACCACACCTTCTTCGGCCAGCTCCGCTACAACAGCAACCTCAACCTCGGCGTGCGCTATAGTTTCTAGCTCCAAGTTGTAGGTGGGGGCGGTGACCCCGCCCGAGCAAGAGAAGACACCACTCCCAGATCCGGGATCAACGACCCCGGCGACAACATCCAAACACTGGAAACGGATGCTTGCATCCGCTTCCCGCGATTGGAATACTCTTTCGAAACCCCGGAGGTATTTAATGAAGCGTATTGTTTTTCTTTTTTCGATGGCGGCCCTGCTGGCGGGATGCCAAACCGCAAATGTAAAGTCCGACCCATCTGTCCTGCGTGTCGGTGTAACCCCACGCTCGCAACCCATGATTTACAAGCAGGGAGGGCAGATTGTCGGCATCGAGGCGGACTTTGCCCGCAAGCTCGGAGAGGCGCTGGACCGCAAGGTGGTCTTCGTCGAAGTTCCCTGGGAAAAGCAGATCGGCTATCTTGAGCAAGGCAAAACCGACATTATCATGTCGAACATGACGATCACTCCGCCTCGCAGCATGCGCATCAACTTTTCCACTCCCTACATGCAGTCCGGCCTCAGCGGATTGTTCCGGCGCAACAGCTCCGATGTTTCCGGCCTAACCGGCAGCACTATGATCAACCAAAACAAGCGAATCGGGTTTTTGAAAAGCACTACCGGCGAATATTTCTGCATCCAACGCTTCACCAAAGCGGAACTGACCGGCTATGCAAAAGCCTCGGACGGTGTAAATGCGCTCAAGAACAACAAGATCGACATGTTTGTACATGATGCCCCTATCATCTGGTGGCTCTCAGCCGTCAATGAACGCGAACTGATCGCCTTCCCCGAGGTGCTGAACACCGAACCGCTCGCATGGGGAATTGCCAAATACAACACAACCTTGCTCGATGAGGTTAATGGTTTGATCGCCCAATGGAAAAAAGACGGCACCAGCAAAAAGATCATCCAAACCTGGATTTCCTCCTTTAAGTAATAGCCCTTGGGCATAGCATGGCAAAAGCTGGCGTTTCCAACCTTTGGAACGGCGGCTTTTTCCTTACAGGGGAAATTGCGCTTTTCTTTCAATAAGATATGCATTATCTTTCTCTTAAATCATCGGTTTAGGAAAGGATGCTCCATGCACAGACTGCTTTTGTTTTTCGCCACCGTCCAACTGATATGCGTGGCCGCGCCAAAACCCGCCGAACAGCAGGTCGGCCACCTCCGGACAATCCTTCGGCAAGCCGATGCCGCCTACCACGACAACAACGCGTCGATCATGAGCGATGCGGCATACGATGCACTTCGCGATCAATATGACCGGCTGGTCTCCGAATATCCCGAACTTGCCAAACCGCCCCGCGTCGGCGCCCCGGCCACTGGCGCTGGGAGCCGCATCGCCCACGGCACCCCGATCCTGAGTCTTCAGAAAGCCTATTCCAACGAAGCCGTCGAACGCTTTCTTGAAAAATGCGGCACCAACCTCCTGTATTGCATCGAACCCAAAATCGATGGCCTGACCGTGGTGCTGCGCTACACCAACGGACTGCTCGTACAAGCACTTACCCGTGGTGATGGAAAAACCGGAATGGATGTAACGGCGGCCATTCTCGCCGCCGGAGCCGTCCCCTCCATGCTGGCCACTGCGCCCGCGCATCTCGAAATCCGTGCTGAACTCTTTCTCGCCCCTGTTGATTTCGAGGCGCTTAACCGGCGGCGGGCCACCACCGGGAAGCCCCCTCTTAAAAGTCCACGCAATACGGCGGCGGGCACGCTACGGCTCTCCGACTATGCCGAGGTTGCCAACCGCAAGCTTTCGATCCGAATATTTGGGCTGATCGCAATGGAGCCGATGCCTTCCACACACACGGAAGCCCTGGTCTGGTTAAAGTCCCTGGGTCTCCCGACCATAGAAAGCCGACCGGTAGATGCCTCCGATGTGCGGTCGGCGATTGCAGACCTGAACCAACGGCGACCGGAACTCCCCTTCCCGACCGATGGCGTCGTCGTTAAGGTGGATGACCGGACGGTCTTTAAGTGCCTCGGGGCAACCTCGCACCACCCTCGCGGCGCACTCGCCCGCAAATACAGGGAAAAGCCCGTGGAAACCCGCCTGCTCGGCGTCGAATGGACTCGCGGTGCAACCGGAAAAACCACCCCCGTCGCCCACTTTGAACCCATCGAAGTCCAAGGTGCAACGATTCAGAAAGCCACGTTGCACAACCTATCCCATCTCCGCGCCATGGATCTAAGAATCGGCGACTGGATCCAAGTGATACGCGCCGGAGGATCCGTTCCCGAAATCATCGGCCTCTGCCCAGGCCGTCGAACCGGAAGTGAAGTCCCGATCCCCAACCCACCGGAGAAATAGGACTTTTCCTGCAACAACCCGCCTTGCGGCTACCGCCATTCATGTTTGGGATAGCGGCCTTTCAACTCCTTTTTCAGGAGCGGGTAGGCGTTTTTCCAAAACGACTGCATGTCCTGCGTCTTCTGCTGCGGACGCTGGTTCGGGGCAAGCGCCTCGACCACTACCGGGATCATGCCAAATCCAATCGTTGGAACTTCTTCGAGGCCATATAGCTTTTGGATCGTCGCTGAAACCACGGGCGGATGGCCCGGCTCGTAGCGAACCTTGGCATTCAGGCCACTCGGCAACTTGATCCGCTCCGGCACCTGCTTGTCGACCATATCGAGCTGTGCGGCCGATAGCCACGACTTGACCACCTTCCAGACGGATCGATCCTTCAGGTCGCGCTTACAGACCGCACCGAGACAGATTTCCTGCACCATGGCACGGCGCGCCTCTTCATCGATCGTCGGAATGCCGTAATCGGGACAGCCTTCGGCCAAACAATTAACCCGCGCAATCCACTTTTCAACCTGCTCGTCCCACTTATGGAGTTCGAGCCGTCCGGCCAGCACCTCCTCGGCAATGATTTCCGCTGCCTGCTGTTTATCGACCTCCTGCACCATCCGCGCATGGAGTTCCAGACCCCGGAACGATTTCCACTGCTTTGTAGCGACGCGCTTCAAGACCGGATCGAACATGGCCTCCGTCTTTTCCTCCATGTCTTCGGGAAACAGCTCATCCAGCCAGATCTCGGAAATGGCCGTGCAGAGGTTAAGCCGCACATTGAGATCGCGGCTGCCCTCGATCTCGCGGATTTCGGCGGCGACAACCAGCGCGCTATCGCGCACCACGGAATCGCGGTCGAGGTCGCCCGCGCGCCCATGCACCACCTCGCAGTGCAATGTTCCGCGGTCGCGCCGCTTGGCCACATGGTCGGAAAAGGCCAACAGGATGCATTTCTGCAAATCCTCGTCATGCGGGGCGCGGGTATTAACCTTCAGCCCCTCCTTATCGGCTATCTTAAGGAAGCGTTCGTAGAGCGGCTTCACCTGCCGCGCGGCCGCACCATTGACTCCGAGCTTGCGGCAGGCATCGGCATTGTAGTGATTCTTATCGGCAAACACCCACGCGCGCATCAGCCGCTTGAAATCGGAAATGCCATCCTCGCCCAGCATGTCGTCGCGGTTGCCGCGCGTCTGCTTGCCCTTGTTGCGCTGCAGGATCGACCGCCCCTGCGTCAGTGCGGCAATCAGACAGGCCTGCCGGACGCACTCGTACTGCTCGCCCGCCAGCAACATCCGGGCATAGCGCGGGTGCATCGGAAACTGCACCATCTTTTGGCCGACGGCAGTAAGCTTGCCCTCGTGGTCGATCGCGCCCAGATCCGTCAGCAATGTAACCGTCCGAGCCAGCGATTTTGGATCGGGATGCTCCAGCCATTGGAAATTTTCCACATCATCGATGCCGCCCGCCTTGAGCGTCAGCACCACCTCCGCCAGATCGTGCCGCAGGATTTCCGGCAGCTCCTGCATTGGCCGCGCCACATGCTCCTGCTCCGTCCAGAGGCGGCGGCTGGTTCCCGGCGCAGTACGCCCCGCCCGCCCCGTTCGCTGATCGGCCGAGGCACGGCTGATCCGCTCGACCAACAGCGTGTCGATCCCGCGGTTCGGATCGTAGCGCGCGATGCGCGCCAACCCGGAGTCGATCACAATGCGGATGCCGTCGATCGTGATCGACGTTTCCGCCACGTTGGTCGCGACAACCACCTTGCGCTGGTCGCACTCACCCACGGCGGCATCCTGCTCGCGGGCGGGTAGCTCGCCATGCAGCGGAAGCACCACAAAAGCTCGGGCGCATTTGCGGCCACGAATGGCTTCGACCGTGCGGGAAATCTCGTAGCCGCCCGGCATGAAGACCAGCACATCGCCCTCCGCACCGGATTCAATCGCCTGCTCGAACGCGTCGGCGGCCGCCTCCCACACCGGATGGTGGCGGAAATCGATGCGCTTCGGGGCATAGTTGATTTCGACCGGGAACATGCGGCCTTCGCTCCTCAGCTCCTTGCAGGGCGCGAGATATTCGCGCAGCGGCCCCGCATCGAGTGTCGCCGACATGACAATGATTTTCAGATCCGGCCGCGTCTGCTGGAGCCGCAGGGCGCGCGCCAACGTGATGTCGCCATAGATATGCCGCTCGTGGAACTCGTCGAAAATAATGGTCGAAATACCGCGCAACTCCGGGTCGGAGAGAAACTGGCGCAGCAGGATGCCCTCGGTCACATAGCGGATCTGCGTCTTGTCCGAAACGTGCGATTCCATGCGCACCTGATAGCCCACCTCGCCGCCGAGCGGCTCATTGCGTTCAAACGCCACGCGCTTGGCCAGTAGCCGCGCCGCCAACCTGCGCGGCTGTAGCACCACTACCTCGCCCGGCCCCGCGTTGCCGCAATCCAATACGATCTGCGGCACCTGCGTCGACTTGCCCGATCCCGTCGGCGCTTCGATAATGATGCGGCCTTCTGTTTCCAGCGCTTCCGCCAACCCAGCGCGCAGTTCATAGATGGGTAGTTGCTTCGGATCCATGTGGATTACTCGCACTCTTCGCCAACATAGTACCAGATGTCATCGGCCTTTTCGAAGACAGAGCATTCGTGGTGGCGGGCCGGGCCGGTATCGGCCAAATATTCGGCGACAAACTCCACTCGTCCGGTTGAGTCGGACTCCTGCCCATCGGCCGTAGCAATCACATGCAACTTGAGCCACTCCACCTGCCGCATCCATTTGCGGATCGAATCGGCCAGATCATCCGTGCGTGACGATGGGTGCGTGGTTTGCACCAGATAATCGACCTTCTTCGCTACATAAGCTGTATAGCGCGAACGCATCAGCTGTTCGGCCGTAAGCGCCGTGCGCTGTCCGGAAACAATCCCGCCACAGCAATCCTTAAAACCAACCCCACTTCCACAGGGGCATTTATCAAACTTCATCATGGGCTCCATTCATCAGGCGCGCGGTTATAGCGCAAACCGCCTACCGTTTCCAGATGCATTCGCCGTTCTTGCGGACTTCTCGAATGCGGTGGAAGGGGATGGTCAGCACTTCGCCATCGATGCAGACGGTGAAGGAAAA
>JBDLHZ010000153.1:0-6522 GCA_039715135.1 Verrucomicrobiota bacterium | reverse complement strand
GGATCTCCGGCATGTTGACGGGGTTGACCTTGGCCAGGATATGCTTGGCCTGCTTAGGCCGGGAAGTCTTCTTCACCTTCACCTTCGGCTTCTTGAGCTTCATCTTCGGCCGCTCCACCGCCTTGGGAGGTTCGAACTCGATCTCCTTTTTCTTCACCACCGTGAAGACGACGAGCATTCCGGCAAGAAAGAAAAGCGCGGCATGGATCGCGATGCTCAGCAGCACCGCGCTGGGCATCCCCTTGGTCACTTTTTGCTTTCCCCCTGCTTTCTTCATCCGTGCTCAGCCGGTTTTTAGTTGCGCCTATAGGCCGCGATCGCGGCTTCAGAGGATGAGCTTCCCGTTATGTCCTCGTGTACGCCGACTTCGGTCCAGCGCAGAATATTGTCGTAATACTCGTACCAATACCGCCAGAAACAAAAGAGATCCACATTGGTGCAATCGACGAACTCCATGGCAAACGAATTTGGCGCATTGCCCTCCATATACGAAATTCTAAGATGGTAATATAGGTTGTTTATAGCGAGGTTGCTGCAATCAACGGCTTTCAGCACCATGTGGTTGAATTCGGACTGACCCTGGCGAATCGTCACATTATCCGCATTGTCAAGGTAGTAGGATGGTTTTGTGTGTTCATGCTCCGAACTTACGCCATAAAGAAAAAGCGGCTCGGAGGTACCTTCAATGACGACCTCCCCCGGTGCGGCGCAATAGTCCCACGCATTGGCAACCTGCCTTATTTCCCCGCCGCCGCTTCCTGTTACATACAGGGCGCAATATCCCGTCTCTTCGGCATTGGTGACATACGAAAGCGAGAAGTTCATGACATCGTCCATCACTGAGTTGGAGCCAACGCGCCAGCGAGCTCCGATCAATCCTTCGAACTCCTTGACCCCAGTGGTCGAAAGATCGTCGAAATGGGCATTAATCCTAAAGTGGGCAAATACAGCGGTCCCATTTGGATCATCAACGGTGTCGATCAAAGGTTTGGGGTTCATGGGATCGTCGAAGCTGCCGTCACCGGCATTCGGCACAAGCTGCAACATGGTAAACTTGCTGTGTTCGCCAATCAACTTGGTATCGGACTGCAACTGAATCGTGTCGCTGACCACATAGGTTCCCATCGGGAACCAAATGCATTCGGCGGACGCGATGGCATTGCTGATCGCCAGCGTATCATCCGTCGCGCCATCGCCCACCGCGCCAAAGTCCTTGACGCTGACGCAACCGGCCTTGTTGGGGATTGCCGCAACATAGTCGGCCGCCGCAAAGACCGGGGCGGAAACATCCTGTGTCACTTCACGATGGTTCTGGCCGACGCTTTCCTGTTTAACCCCGTTTTCCCATCGCACGCCATGGGTCACATAGTCCGCCCGACACCATCCCGAAGACTGCCCGGCAATATTGGCGGCAGTTGAGTCCCGCCAATACACGATGTTCGTACAATCATCGAAATAAACCTCCTGCAAGACAAACTCGTTTTCCCACCGTGCACCGATCTTGCCATCAATTGCATTGCCGCTGCCGATGTTCTTGAAGATGCAATCTTCGAGGTACAGGCGTTCTGCGGGATAGCCGACATCTTTCAGGTAGATTCCAGTATCGCAACCATCGAAAACACATCCCTCGAAAACAATGCCCTGCTGGTTGCCAAGCACGCCGGCCAAGGTCTGGTTCCTGAACTCGCAGCCTTTTAACGTTGCCGGCCAGATATAAGGGCCGGCTTCGATCCCGATCTGCCCGCCTTCGATAACGACGTTTTCGTACACGCTATCGCCGCAAATATAGTGGATACCCTTGTAGCCGCTCCCCAAGGTGATTTCGCAATTTCGGATATACGAACACTGCGCACCGCTAAAATCGATGGCAATAGCACCCGGGTTGCCGACCTCCACGACAAGGTCAATTCCATCCAGCTGGGATGAAAACGTATTGACCCATGCAGGCCGATCACCATAGATAATGGGGTTGTCCGGTCCCAACTCATGAAAAACAATGGCTGCAGAAGGGTTGTTCACATCGCCGAACCCGGAACTAGAGGCATCGAGCACGATGGTTGGACGGTTTCCACTGTAGTCGCCAATGAGATGGGATCCGCCATATGAACCCCAAACGTGGATCGGCTTGGTGATTCTATAGGTGCCGGACGGAAAATAGGTAATGCCGGAACCGGCGGCAATGGCCGCCTGAATGGCATCCGAATCATCGGCAAGGCCATCGCCCACCGCTCCGAACTCCGTAACATCCCTGTGCTTTGCCGTTGAATCGGCAAAAAAACCGACAATCTTATAGAAGCTGGATGGAATATCGGCTTGCAAATAGACCACCTTGTTGGTTCCGGATGCATCAGAAACCGAATAATCAAGGTTTGAGACGGATAAGGTGGCCGCGTCGTTGGTATACGAATGCACCACCGTGGTCCAGTTGCTCGCCACCAGATCCGTGGCGGATCGCAAGAAATAATTGCTTCCCGACCCCGACACATTGAAAATCATTTTCAGCATATCGCTATCGGGAACAACGGAAAGATCAAGGATCGAGGGTGCTTCCGGAACCACTGCTACCTCGATATAGGATCCATAGCCGGAAGCGCTATCGGAACTGGTTATGTTGGCCTGATGGGTGTAGGCGGAGGGTGCATATGAGAGCCTAACACCCTCGTTGGCATGGGTTCCATCCAGCCAATCCTTCACAAGATCGGTAATATCGACCGTTTTCCATCCTGTAGTGCCAAAACTCGCCGTAGTCGCTACAATTTCAGCAACAGCGGGGGCATTGTTCCAGGTAAGGCTGTTTTGATCCCAATCCCCGGCGATCCGCTTTATCCAACAGGCCTGGCCACCGTTGTTGACCCATTCGACGTAAAGATTCAGCATGGCCGTCTGGACTTCTGCGCCGGAATAGCCAGTCAGCCCAGACAGGTCAAACTCGATATACGCATGCGTGTCGGTTCCAGCCTGATCCCTCACTACCACGTATTCATTCGACGGGCTTGCGGCATCCGGTGCCGCCGACCAGGTTGTATTATCCTGAACCACTCCGAGAGTGACAACCACCTCCGTATTCGCCGCAACAACGGCAACCGCCAAGACCATCACTGAAACTGCAAGTATTATTTTCATTTTATTCTCCTTTTATGATATTTCTTCGCTAAAGCATATTTCCAGACCATGAATTGTCACGGTGCTGTTCTCGGCCCGAACAACGACCTCGTTCCAGCCATCCTGCACCGCATTGTTCGGCACGTAGAACAGAGCCGTGCACGACGGAGTATCGGATATCGGCATCATTTCTTCAGCACTACCCAGCGGTGTATCATTTAGATATGCCCAGATATCTTTACAGTCGTCTGTCCCCTCTACGGCAACAAGCAGTTCGGCCTTCAATTGCGGTGTGCCGTCGCAGGCAAGGATTTTGAACCCTCTCGACTGGCCATGAGCCAGAACGGTTGGTGTTTGATGGGGCAGATCGCATTCAAAGGCGTTTGCTACTCTTGCAGGGGCGGTGACCAAGTGCCTGCGAGGGAGTCTTCGCAGAGACTGCAAATCCTGCATTTCGTGAAATGCATCAAAATCCGGTTGCTTAGCCGGATCGCCCCATTCCCTTGCGCAAAAGAAATTGAATATATTGATGCCATCGGCACCCAAGGCAAGATAACCCGCCGCAAAGCCCCGCAGCATTTCTCTGTCTTCTGAAATGAACTCGCCAGGGTAGCCCTCGACAGCTCGAATTGCATCGCAGGCCGGGTAGATTGCGACCTCCTCCCCAACCAGCCTACGGAAACGCTTGATCGGCATCTCCCATGCAGACTGCAAGTACTGGCTTGGCGTAACGCCATCGATCAACCCATTTTCCGCCAGCATCTTTACATCCAGACCGAGCGCCTTCGCCTTTGCAGGCGTTGAAGCGATCCGCACAATCAGATCGATCTTTCGTCCGGTAGCATCGAAAAGCTTCCGCACCTCGCCAATAAAACCGGTCAACGTCCGGCAATGTTCCTCCATCCGCCCGTCCCGCCGGAAATATTCTGCCGAGCGGGTAAAATCAAGCTCCACAAGCTCGGTATCATACTTTTCGGCAAGCTCCCGAATCAGAAGGAGAAAATATTCACGAACCTCTCTGTGTTCATAGTCGAACGGACAATGCGCCGGAGACGCAGGAACACCGGGAAGGCGATATTGGGGATTGTTTTTATAAAAATCGGTGTGCATGTGCGACTCAAGATGATTGCCGTCGTGAATATCATTCATCCGCACGCTGACTCCTGGCACAATACCCCGCTTGCGGCAGCGCGACAGAGTCCGCTCCAGATAGTCGCATTGTCCGGCAAGCCGCTTCATCTGGTTAAGTAGGTGGATACGACGGGCATGTCCATTTCCGTCAACGTCCGGTACGCCGAGAAAAGCGACATCCCCTTGCGTATAGCCATCCCAGAATGTCTGCCACACCCGACTCGGATAACAGCAGCGCTGGCTCTGCGGATTGGCCAGGAACACGTCCGCCCCGCCATCCGCCACCTCGTCCACCATCCGGTCTACATGTTCGGGAGTGATCGGCTCCTTTGTGACCATAAACAGGTTGGTGCAATCCTGATTGTATAGAATTCTATGGCTTGGTTTCGGCATCGTTCTTCTTTCCTTGTCCAGCGTCGCCACGCGATGTGAATTCAACAAAGAACAACTGCTCCGTGTTCTCGATCGAATACTGCCGCGACTGAATCTTCCCTTGTTCATAGGCATTCAGCCCAAAGTCGTAATGGGTTGCCGTCATTCCTTTCAACCACGGGGCATCAAACGTCCAGCCCACGCGGGAAACCAGGATCGGAAGAGTCCCGCGCTTGACGCTCTTGGAAGCATTGAGCGGCGGGTGGTTTCTCGTCTTTTGTAGATCATCCCATTTGTCCACATCAAACTTGAATCCTGTATTCCAACTCGTGCTCACCGCCATCGCAATAATATCGCTGCTTTCCTCCAAGGGTTTTTCATCGCGGCTGCACATGGCAAAGCAGGCATATCGCTCGCCCGGAATCACATATGGTATGTCGTCTGGATTGTTCACCGAAATTCCAGCCAACTTTTCACCGCCCTCGAAGGTGAAGCTTTCCGGCAGGAAGCCCGCCACCAGACGTACCCGTTCGGATTCGATGACCATGTAGCCTTCTTTCCAAAAATAGGAAATCTCCGGTGTAGGATGAACGATGCCGGGAACATTCGTACCATCCGGGTGCGGTCCAATATAGCGGCTCTCTTCAGCAGCGGGATTAAACCGCAGCCGAAGACCGTGCTGAAACACCGTCGGGCTCATCGCCTTCTTAAACCGACCCCACTTTAAATTGTCTGGATTGAACAAAAACTCGTTGTTTATTTCCAACACCGTCGGATTCTTCGGAGTTTGCAGATTGCCGTGGCGGAAAATCTCCGATGCCAGCAGCATCGTTGCCATTGCCACCTCGTCATTCCCATAAATCACCCCGTTCCAGTAGTGCCCGCCAGTGGGAATTCTTAACGGCTCGTTTTCGAGCTTATCGAAATATGGCTGGTAAAAATGCCAGTCGACCACACAGAAGTCCTGGATGCTTGCAAGTCCGAGCAGGCGCAGAGCAAAATCGGCGCGGTATTTACCGGGCTGGAAGAACATCATTTCATAGAAAAAACTCGGCAATCCCTCCACCTTGTTCTGGTCAACCCAGCTATTGAAATACGGCGGATTTTTAAGAGCCGCCAACCAGGGATAGGTATCTTTACTCTTATCGGTATCGAACTGGTGGACATAGGTGGCACAGGCGAGAGCCGAGCCGCCAGAAGCGTGCTCATACTGCGACGGCATCGAATAGCTGGCTCCCGTGTCGATCACGATCGGCACCACCGCCGCACCCCGGTTCGGTTTCCCATGGGAACGGATCCGGGCAATCGCCTCTTCGCAGAAATCCAGATGAATCTCCGTCAAAAAACGAACCACATCGTTCTTGCGCTGTTTGCTTTCAGGCACTCCAACAGCCGCACCCTTGGCATAGTCCTTGGCAATGCCCAAAACCCCGCTCATCTTGTCGGAAGCCTTCTGGCCCTGAAGCGGCTGCAGCAGCACCGTTTGCTTTTCCAGCGACTCGCTCGACATCAATTTTCCCCAGGCCTTCTCCAGTCCGTCGGTATCCGTGTATTCTCCCGCCAGCCAGGCGTTCCATTTTTTCAGTAGCGACTTCATCAGCGGTTCTGGCAAATCGTCAAACAATGCTCCGCCAAGAGAGCGAGGAAGCCACCACTGTTCGTTCATTAGTTCGATCACAGCGACCGACGGGTCTTCCGCATAGGTCAATCCCGTGTACGGGTTGCGATGCGTCATCATTCCATCAATGTACCGCATGTAGGCTTCCCTGGAGCGCAAATCCCAGTACATGAGACCGCTTTGAGGGCCGTGGCTTCCTCGCTGATGGTCGCTCGCCTTCGACCCGACAATCTGTTCCATGGATGATCGCCACTCTTCCCGGCCGATCGCCGGGTCGTCTGCAAGGTCGGCATGTTCCG
>JBDLHZ010000152.1:0-6539 GCA_039715135.1 Verrucomicrobiota bacterium | reverse complement strand
TGATTCCGGCGCATGCTACGACGTGGTTCTTCCTGAAAACGATGAATACCCCTTGCTATGCTTCGGAGTAATATGTAGAACATATATTGGCAAATGGAGTTGGCGAAGGGTGATTGGAATAATAGCATGGGTCGGTCAGGCGACTGGATATTCAAGCGAAGGGATGATTATCAGATGAAGAAGATGTTAAACATGGTAGTAGTGTTGGCGATGATGGCTGCAGGAGCGTATGCCTCTGTGCAGATTGTTTATACCGGTGAAACGGATGCATCCATCTGCGCGATCGACCGGTACGGTCTGGATGGCGAACAGAACGGCTATTTCATCAGCGAGGGGACAGACAGGTTTGTTCATGTGGATGCAACCGGGGCACCTCGTTTCGGCAAACGGGCATATCGCTTCAAGGCGGGGGTCAAGAGCAACGATGCAATTGAAATCTCGCAGTCAACCTGTCTGGGAACATCGTTCACGTTGGCGGGATACGTTGCGGCTGAAAGCAACAACCTGCAGCGGCTTTTTTCCTCCTACGACAACTCGTTCATCGTCAATGGCCTGGCGGGCGAAAAGGCTTCCATCACAAAGGAAAAGGCGCTGCTTTTCGACTTTGATCCGGACGGCTCTTCAGGCTTTTCGATCCGGGCCATGATAAACGGCGAAGAGATCAAGGTGAAAACAGATGGGTTTGACGATGGAAAATACCATCACCTGGCCATGACCTATGATGACGGGGATGTGAAACTCTACCTTGATGGAAAGATGGTCGCCGAAGGGAAGGCCGGTTCCGGTGCCATCACGCTGACGAAGAACCTGCGAGTCGGCGAAGATCGTCTTCCGGTCGTAGACGACCAGCAACTGCACGGCGATGTGGATGATTTGGTGGTCTGGAGCACGGCGATGAAACCGAATGAAATCAAAAAGCTGTGTGTTGGCGGAGCGGTGCGATTGCTTTCCAAATGTCCTCCCCGAAAGCAGCTTTCGAGGGGGAGGTTCGCCAAGGATGCCCTGCATACCATTATTGCCAAAGAGGATGGCGTCTACGGTGGCTGGCCGGACTTGTTTGTCCACCCGGACGGCAGGCTGGTGATGCGCTATTTCGCAAAGGAAAATGCGGATCACATCGATTATTCCGGCGGATGCAAGGTGATGTTTTCTTCCGACGGCGGCTATACTTGGGAATATGCCGAAGGCGGCAGGGCGTGGCCTCGCGATGATGACGGCCCGTTTATCAACCGGGATTGGGTCAAATCGGATGGTCGCCTGGTCAAGGTCGAAGGCGTCGGCTGGGTGGAAGTGCCTGCCTCACAGAAGGAGGAACTCGAAGCACAGCATAAACATATTATGCCGAATCCAATGAAGAAGGATATCATCTCCTATTTGGGCGGCGTGAAGCTCTCCGTTTCTACGGACAAGGGAAGGACATGGGAGCACTGCGATCTTGAGCTGCCGGAGGAGTTTACGGGTGGTTTGGGATACAACCGTGGTGCATCCGAACTGCTAACCTCCGATGACGTGTTCCTGTATGCCATGTATTTAAGAAGATGGCGGGACGGGCACCCGACCTTTGGGGTTGAAGGCGAGTCCAGTTTCGAGGGGGTCTTCATCCGTTCCGCCGACGAGGGGAAGACGTGGCGGTTTATTGAACAGGTTCCCGGTGGGTTGGACACCAAGGTTCATCCCAGCGGCGGCCTGAACGAGACGGCGTTGGTTGAAAACAACAAAGGCGAAATCATTGCGCAGAGCCGTACCCAAAAGCAGGGGCACATGCTCTATCAAAGCATATCGAAAGACGGCGGCCTGACCTGGAGCATGCCGGAATATACCGGAATCGACGGCGTACCCTCCCACCTGCTGAAGCTGAAAGACGGGCGCATTCTATGCTCCTATGGGTTCCGGCGTTCAGGCGGCAGTCCGATTATCGGCATCTTCGCCCGAGTCAGCGATGACGACGGCCACACCTGGCCCAGCTTGGACGAGCAGATCATTATTCGGGAGGATGGTTCCGCCCTCGGGGAATCGGTTCCCGGCGACAGCGGATATCCGATTTCATTCCAGCTTGAAGACGGGACAATCTTCACGATCTACTACATCACTGGCAAGGACGGGGTAACCCACGTGGCCGGAACACACTGGCGGCTTGATTGATGGAGATTTGCCGGAAAATGAAAAGGGTTTTTGTGCCATTTGTCGTGCTGGCGATAATGGCCTTGTCGGCTCGGGCGAACAACGAAGCGGGAAACCCCGTTGTCCGAAAGATGCGGCATGCGGTTGTTTTTAAGCAGAAGGGCGTCTATGCGGCGTGGCCGGTGCTGTTCCCCCAGCCGAATGGCCGGGTTGTGGTGGTCTTCCGTTCGCATGCCTCAGCAAACCATCTGGATTATCGCGGGGGCGCAAAGTGGATTGCAGTGGATCCCGACGATCCGTCCAATTGGAGCGAAATCAGCGAACCGGAGGTGGTCAACCCGGACCTGCTCAAGCCGGGTGGAACGCAGGCCGGGGCCTGGTCGCTGGGTTGGGTGCAGGCGCCGATAGCTGAAAAAGAAACGTTAAAGGCGCAGCACAAGGTTGTACGTGATTTGAATGAAACAACGGTTTCCTATCTCGGTGAAGCAAGATGCCGTTTTTCCAAAGACGACGGAAAAACATGGGAGTTCAAGGAGATTCCCCTCCCAGCCGAGTTTGCCGGTTCTATGGGTTATACCCGGACGGCTACTTTGACGAAACCCAACGGCCTCCATCTGGTGGCGTTCTACGGCCGTCGCTGGCGGGATGGACATCCGACGTTTGGGGTGGAGGGCTACGAGAGCATGGAGGAGCTGTTCTTGCGCAGTACCGACCATGGAAAGACCTGGTCGATTGTGGAGCAGGTACCCGGCGGTCTGGACACCAAGAAGCATCCGAGCGGCGGACTCAACGAAACGGCTTTGGTGGAAAACAGCCGGGGTGAAATCGTGGCACTCAGCCGGGCGCAGGGGGACGGACATTTGAACTTTGCCAGCTTTTCCTCCGATGATGGCCTGACCTGGAGCGAGCCGGTTGATTCGGGAATTCGCGGCAACGCGCCCCATTTACTGAAGCTCAGGGATGGTCGGATTCTCTGCACCTACGGCTTTCGGCGCTGGCGGAGCGAGCCGACGGTCGGGGTGTTTGCCTTGATCAGCGAAGACGGCGGCCATACCTGGCCTTCACGCGATCATCAAATCACGCTTCGTGATGATGGCTGGTACGAGGATGGGGTTGTTCCGGGAGACACCGGATATCCGCAGTCCATCCAACTGGCCGACGGTTCGGTTTTCACTGTCTATTACATAACAACGGAAGAAGGAATCACACATATCGCCGCAACGCGCTGGGAACTCCCTCCGGGCAAGACCGCTGGATGGGAAAACCTTTCGCCGATGCCCCAGCCGTTGGGCGGAGGTGCCGGCGTAATGATGCCGGGAGGTTCCGCTATCATCGGCGGAAGCTACTGGGGTGAAAAAGAGAAAAAATTCAGCGATGCGATTTATCGGTTTAATGGAACAACGCAGGTATGGGACACGTTGCCGTCGTTTCCTGTTGCGGCGGCCTATGGTTCCGGAGTGCGTCAGTCCGATGGCTCATTTCTTTATCTGGGCGGTTTTCAGGGAACCCGGAGTAAGGCCGAAGCGTCGAGGCAGTGCTGGAAATTTTCCGGTGCATGGAAAAAGGATGCGCCGCTTCCGCTCCCTCTGGTGTTTCATGAAGCAGCGACCGTCGGAAACGAAGTTTTTGTGATCGGCGGAACAACGGATCCGGAAGATCTCAACGCCGGTGCGCAGTCAAAAGTCTGGCGCAAAAAGCCGGATGAATCCAATTGGCGGGCGGGACGTGCCCTCCCAGACGGCGGACGAATGCTTTTTGCTTCCGCTGCTTTTAAAAACAGCATTTATGTTTTTTGCGGACTGACGGGAGTTGATAAAAAGAAGGGCGTGCTGAATACCGCAACGGCCTTGCGGTATGATGTGGTCAAAGACCGATGGGAAAAGCTTCCCGATGCACCGGTTGCCGCCCGAGGCTGCAAGGCGGTCGCCTTGCCGGGCAAGGGCATTCTGCTGATGGGTGGCTACGGGAAGAGGACGGATGTTGCTGGTGCGGAGGACGGGTTCCTGAAAGAGTGCTGGCTTTATGATGTCGGAACCAAAACCTATGTGCTTTATGCGGAACTTCCTGAGGCGGTCATGACCCAAGCGGTTGCTGTCGAGGGACGCAAGGTCTGGTCTTTCGGGGGCGAGGATAAGCCGGGACAGCGAAGTCCGCAGGCCTGTGTGTTGTTCGTGGGCGAATAAGTTTTATGTTTAACAAGTTAAGGAGATAGACCGTGGCAAAAATTACGTTTATGGGAGCAGGCAGTTCGGTGTTTGCTAAAAATGTTCTCGGGGATTCGATGCTGTCTGATGCGCTGTGCGATGCGGAGATCGCGCTGTACGACATTGATGCGGAACGGTTGGGCGAGTCGAAGCAAATGCTCGATGCCTTGAACCGAAACATCAACCAGGGTCGGGCAAAGATCGACACCTACTGCGGGGTGGATCGGCGCAGGGATGCCTTGCAGGATGCCGACTATGCGATCAATGCAGCTCAGGTCGGCGGGTATGAACCCAGTACCGTGATCGACTTCGAAGTGCCGAAAAAATATGGCCTGCGCCAGGTCATCGGCGATACGCTCGGCGTGGCCGGCATCTTCCGGGCGCTACGCACGGCTCCTGTCCTCAAGGATTTTACCGATGATATGGAGGCGGTCTGCCCGGACGTCTGGTTCCTGAACTATGCGAACCCGATGGTGATGAATACCACGGCGGTTCTCCGTTTCAGCAATGTGCAGACGGTCGGGTTGTGCCATTCCGTCCAGGTTTGCGCCAGCTATCTGCTGGAAGAGCTGAAGATGACCGACGAGGTGAAGGATCTTCGCTGGGAAGTCGCTGGCATCAACCATCAGGCCTGGTTGCTGAAAGTCATGGACGGTAACAAGGATCTCTATCCTGAAATCAAGCGCCGGGCCGAAAAGATGAATGTGGAAGGGCGCACCGATCCGGAAAAACGGCATGGCGACATGGTGCGTTTCGAGATCATGAAGCGGTTCGGGTACTACAATACCGAGTCCTCCGAACATACGGCCGAATACACACCCTGGTTCATCAAGAACGCCCATCCGGAATTGCTTGAGGAATTCAACATTCCGCTGGATGAATATCCTCGTCGCTGCATCAAGAATGCGGCTGACTGGAAGGAACGCAGCAAGGGGCTGATTGATAACCCGGATCTGGCGCACGAGGCGCGCAGCGAGGAATATGCCTCGCGCATGATGGAAGCGATGGAGACCGGCAATGCCTTTTGTGCGCATGTGAATGTGATGAACAACGGCTTGATCACCAACCTGCCGCAGAATGTTGCGGTCGAGGTGCCCTGCCTTGTCGACAGGAACGGCGTTCACGGCATTCATGTCGGAGCGCTTCCGGAGCAGTGTGCGGCCTTGAACCGGACCAACGTGAATGTGCAGTTGCTGGCGGTCGAGGCGATTCTGACCGGCAAAAAGGACTATGTCTACCAGGCGGCGATGCTCGATCCGCATACCAGCGCCGAGTTGACCATCGACCAGATTTGCAGCCTTTGCGACGACATGATCGAGGCGCACGGCGACATGCTGCCCGGATTCAAGTAGGAAGAGGAGGGTAGGATGCCGTTGAGAGACGAGATCAAGATTCGCGATCCGTTTATACTGCCTCTGAAAGAGGAGGGGAAATACTACCTCTACGGGACGACGGACAAACATCCGTGGTCAGGTTCGCCCGGAGTCGGGTTCAATACCTATACCAGCGAAGATCTGGCAGACTGGGACGGGCCGTTCGAGGTGTTTACCCCGCCGGAAGGATTCTGGGGAAAATACAACTTTTGGGCGCCGGAAGTGCACCTGCACAAAGGCCGCTACTACATGTTTGCCAGCTTCAAGGCCGACGGGGTTTCACGGGGCACCCAGATTCTGGTGGCCGACAGTCCGCTCGGGCCGTTTGTTCCACACAGCGACGGGCCGGTTACACCGAAGGAGTGGTGGTGCCTGGACGGAACCCTGTTTGTCGATGATGCCGGCGATCCGTGGATGGTCTTTTGTTATGAATGGACGCAGGTTAATGATGGGCAGATGTGTGCCGTAAAGCTTACGCCGGAACTGGATGCCGAAGTAGGCGAGCCGGGTTTGCTCTTCACGGCATCCGAAGCCCGCTGGTCGGTGCCGCTGCCGGACAAGGATCACGACTGCTTTGTGACCGACGGGCCGTATCTGTACCGGGCGAAAAACGGGGAACTGCTGATGCTGTGGTCAACCCATGGCAAAGACGGTTATGCGATGGGCGTCGCCCGTTCTTCCTCCGGGAAACTTTTTGGTCCGTGGGCGCAGGAGCCGGAGCCGCTCTACCCGAAAGATGGCGGGCACGGCATGTTTTTCAGAACCTTTGACGGGCAGTTGATGGTGACATTGCACTACCCAAACGACGAGCCGAACGAACGCCCGTTTTTCCTGCCCGTGC
>JBDLHZ010000151.1:0-6553 GCA_039715135.1 Verrucomicrobiota bacterium | reverse complement strand
TTGAGTGACACCATGTCCAACAAACAGTTGCGACAGGATCCCGGAAGCGCTACAGGGGAAGCCCTTTTCCCGCCTGTTCAAGGAGATGACCGGGGTTGCGCCCGGCGAGTTTATCGTGCAGCACAAAATGACGGAAGCATGCCATCTCTTGAAGGAAACCAATTTGAGCTGCAAGGAGATCGCCGCCCAGCTCGGCTACGGCGACACCGCAGCCTTCTCACGCTCCTTCCGCACCGACCGCGGCATGTCCCCCATGAAGTTCAGAAAAAAGGGCCAGCTGCAATAGCGCCAACAAGGATGAAATCAACCTGCAACATGCTGCGAAGCGTATAGAACGCTAAATCAGGATGGCATTCACGAGGTCGACGGTTCGATCCCGTTATCCTCCACCATCTTTCCAAGCCCGGTCTTCGAACCGGGTTTTTTGGCTCTCCCCCGTCTTTGAGGGAGAGCCGCATGCCCTCCGTTCCGGGAGAGGCACGCCCGACACCTTTGGGGCAAGGTTTTTCAACAAGCTCCAAGGGTCTGCTTAACGCAGGCCCTTTTTTCTTTTCCGTCTCCAACACCGACTTCGGGGAAACTACGGGTTTGACCGTTTGACTCGCCCGCTTTGCATAAGGGCGGTGCATATCGCAACTCAAGACGGGGAAGAAAAAACCTTGCTTCCAAACCGGCCTTAATCAACCCCTGCACCGGGTGCGCCAGTCTTCGGGGGTTGCGCCGATCTCGGCGCGGGCGTCGAAATAGGCTTCGAGGTTGGCCATGGGGATGTTGCCGTGCAGACCGCCGCAACTGGCAATGGCGAAGCCGGGGCAATTTCCCGTCTTCCTGCCCAACTCCGAGACCATTTGGCGAACCTCGCCGGGCGTGCCGAGTGTCAGTTTCGCCGTGTCGATCCCGCCGATCAGGAATCGTCCGGGCTGGCCAAAGTGCTCGACCACCGCCTCCACCGAGGTGGCGGGGTTCTCGAACATTAGGCCGTCGACCCCGGCTTCGATGAGCTGTGGGAGAAAGGCTTCCATATTTCCGTCGGCCACGAAGATGATCTTTTTGCCCAGCTCCTTCGCCCTGCCCCAGATTTCCGGGTAGTGTGGAAATACATACTCATCGTACCAATCGGGCTGGAACATCGGCCCCATGGCATTGGCCAGATCGTCGTGCACAAAGATGAAGGGGCTGTCGGAGGCTTCGGCCATTCCGCCGACGATGGCCTGCGACTTCGCAATGCACGGCAGCAGGAAATGTTCAAGGAAGCGTTCCGGTTCCATCGCGGCGGCCATCATGAAAACCTCCCACCCCAGCACCTCGACCCCCCACATGAAAAGGGTGGTGTAGAGCATGGGATAGTACAGTCCGATCTCGCCAATGGCCTTTTCCCGTTCCTTTATGTCCTCCGCCTTGCAGGGATGGGGTACCGGAACAAGCAGATCCTCGTATTTTAACGAGGCAACATCCAGTTCCCACACATCCTCCGGAACTTCGCAGGGATAGGAGTGGCGCATGACGGTATCGTACACGCCGAGCGAACCATAGTTGTACGGCAACGTTTCGTGTGGTCGGGATTCACCATCCGGCGTCGGCTCCGGCGCGTTGGCCAGCGGCACGCGGTTGACGATGTCGATGCCCAACGCTTCGTACGCCCGGCGATAGGCTTCGGGGGTGTCCTTGTAGACATCCAGTCCGCTGACCCTCTCGATCAAACCACGATGGTTGAGCGTCTCCTTGGAAACCGTCTTGCCGCCAGACTTGCCGTCTGCCCATTTCAATACATCATTTTTCAAAATCCCTGCTCCGTTTATGTTATGGTTTTTTTCAACGATCAGCCTACTCCGAGATCATCTTGAAGAATTCCCGTTCCTCGTCAGCCCGCACATAAATCACTTCATTGGTCCCTGTGACATCCGAAGTGGAATAGTCGAGGTTGGTGACGACAAAGCCGTCCACGCCGTTGGTGGAATGCGCTGCACGGATCCATGTTCCATCCAGTAGATTTGTGGCGGCCACCGGATAGTAATGGCTCTTTGCGCCCGGAACGTTGACAACCAGCTGCATGATGCCGGTGCCGGGAACAAGGGAGAAATCAAGGATCGTGGCTGGCCTGAGGCCGAATTGTACCTCGTCGACAATGACATGCTGGGTACCGGGCGTACTGCTCCAAAGACCGAAGCCGTCGCTGAAATAATTATCGTCCGGGAAGGAGGAATAGGCGCGCGCATCAACAAGGGTGCCGTCGACATAGGTGTTGATCTCCATCGCTGTGCCGTCGTCTCGTTTCTCGACCCGGAAACGGTGGGTTGTCTCGTCATCGTAATCGGTTCCGCCCCCGCCAAGATCGCTGAACTGGATGCCCGTCCCGCCGGCGTTGGCAAAGCCAAGGCGCCCGCCGGAGTCGAAAGCGAGCATAACGGCCTTTCCATTGCCGGCTCCTTCGCTGCGCACACCAAACAGCATCAGGTAGGTATCGTCCGAGGGTTTCGTCTCCAGCTCCATCCCGAAGGTATAGGACCATTCGTAGTCGGCCGGATCGGCGTTGAATCCGGCAGTGGTATAGCTGTGGGTCATCGCCATGCGGTTTTCGGTGTCGTGGTCATTGAAGGCGGATTCGCCGGGCGCCGGGCTGTTGGGAACGATGTTGAGCGCGCCTGCGGTATAGACGAGCCATGTGCTGTTTCCAGACGGCGGCGTGGCGCTGTCGGGTTCGTAGGTGCCGTCGTAACGGAAGCGGTCGTCAACCGGCGGGGGCGGCGGCGGAGGCCCCGTCGGCGATGTCCATGCCCGGAAATTTCCGACAGCCTCGGAGGTGCGCAGATAGCGGTCGTAGAGCCTGAACTGCCCGAGTTCTCCATCCAGCGAGCTTCCAATGCCGAGGGAGGGTTCCCCGTTTATGTCGCCAAGGGCGGTGCTGAACCGGCTCCAGCCAAACTGGCGTGCGGTTCCGCCGTCGAGGAGCCTGCCGTCCACGACAAACGTAACGGTGTCCGCACTGCCATCGACAATGACCGCGACATGTTGCCAATACCCAGCGACCAAGATGCCGGGATCGGTGCCCCATGCGGCGGTCCTGGCACCATCGTCCAGGCTGATTTCCAGCCTGTTGTCCGCCGTCGTTCGCACAACGAAGCCCTCGCCCGAGACGGTGCGGGTATCAAAAAGAACCTGACCGGCGGAGAGGGAATTGAAGCACACCCAGAAATCCAGCGCAAAGCCGCTTTCACCCGCTAGACTGCCGAGAACCGGCATCGGCGCGTTTGAAACAGGCGAAGCCTGCAAGTCCAGATCGATCTGGAGTCCATGGGTTGCAACGGCGCTGTTGGTAAACTGCCCCCAAAGGCCATGCAGCAAACTTGGGGGGATCCCATGCGTTCGGGCATCCCATTTCTGGGTTTCCGTGATCCAGTATTGCCCGTCATGCTCGATAAAATCCGGATAGCTGATGCGTATATTTGGATCGGGATCAAACAGAAGGATTTCCGGTTCCGACCAGGCAATGATCCCGTTGGTTTCGATGCCGCCGGAAAGCCAGACCGGATTGCGGTTGTCGAACGATGTAGTGCTATTGTTGTGGTACCACAGCAAATACTTGCCGTTGGAGGCCTTCCATACCTTGCAGTTGGCGCGCGGATGCTTGATGGCCCGGCCTTCGGCATAGGTGAGTTTTTTCGGCAAGGTCCACGAATCGCCGCCGTTGCTGCTGGTTGAATAGCTGGGGGCGCCGGAGACGGTGCGTTGAACCATGTAGAGGTCACCGTTCGCCAGCGGCACTCCGTTCTGTTCGGAGCTTATGCTTCCCAGCGCCGGGTTCTTGATTCCGGCATCCCCTGCGGGAACCATCTCCCAGTGGATTTGCGCAGGATTGGTCTCGCTCATCAGGTTTGTGCTGCGCACGAGCCACCCTTCCGAGTCGCCAACCAAATAGGTGCCCACCTTGGCGAAGGGCACGAGCACATTGCCCGCTTGCTCGATCACCTTGCCGCACCCCCAGAACATGTTGACTTCACCGGAAGCAACGCCGGGGCAGTAGTTGTTCAGATCCACGCTGGTTTGCCGGTATGGAATCTCGTAACGCGTCGACCAGGTCTGGCCAAAGTCGTCGCTGTATTTATAGACGTAGCTTCCCTGCACATCCTGGCGGCTTGCCGTAACCGGCGAGCCTCCCGAAAGATTGCGGAGGTGGTTGTAGGTGTAAAAGACATAGACACGGCCGGAGGGAGACATATAGGGAACCCCCCATGATGCTTCCACCCCCGCAGACGGCTCAATGTCCACCGGGGTGCTCCAGGATGCTCCCTGGTTGGTGCTTGCCATGGCGATGATGTGCTGGTTGATGTCCCCTTCGCTGCCGGGTCCCGTGGTCAGAACCGCCAGCCAGTCGTTGCTGCCGTCCGGGCTCTGGACAATGTACGGCATGTCCGAATAGTTTTCGTCGGGGATGGTCAACCCGGTGGTAATATTTCGCCAGTCCGCAGCTCCTGAGGCGGGAACGGCAAGCACCTGCAACAGCAAGCATAGCGGAAAAAGGAACCGTAGACTACGATGGTTGAGCGTCTCCTTGGAGGCCATTTTGCCGGGCGGCTCGCCATTCGCCCATTTGAGTACGTCATTCCTCACAACCCCGCTCCTTCAACCCAAACGCTTTCCTTCGCTTTGCACAGGTGAAGCGTTGCTCATCGATCTGTTCCCATGCTGCACTGCCGCTTTTGCCCTCATTCCGAGATGAGTATCTCGTCGATAGGGATGAACGGCGGGCGGTCGGGGAAGGTGCGCGCGCAGCTCTTGTCGAAATAGTTCCCGACCTTGAGCTTTTTCAGGCTGTCCAGGTTTTCGGCCAGCCACTTCTTCGGCCCCGCCGTCGTGATTACCACCCCGCGCTTGTCGGTCACCGTCACCAGATAGCCGACATACTTGTCGCCGTGGACCATGTGCTTGTAGTAGTCTGGATAGTCCTGCAGTTCCACCTTCCTCTTCGAACGGAATTCAAAGAAGCGATCCTCTTCGACCGGGTTGAAGGTGAATTGCTGGCGGTCGAGGAGGAGATACTGGTTTCCTTCGCGTTGCTGGCCGACAACGAACATGTCGACCTTGAGCTCATGGTTGTAGTCGCCGGCGCTGGTCTGCTTGAGCTGGAGGCCGAAGTGCCCGTGCTGCTCGTCATAGCGGTACCAAAAGTAGAAGTCGTAGAATCCCCCGGAGAAGGAAACCGTCTTCAAGCTGTTCAGGAAATTGATGTCGATATCCGGTGGACGGGTCAGTTCGGCATGCTCAATGTCTTCGGCGGAAAGTTGCTCCCTTGGAACCTTTTTTATTTTCCCCTTGGCATTCTTCAGCACCACCTTCCCGCCAAAGAGATTCACGAACTCCGCCTCCAGGGTGCGGCCATCCACCAAGGTCCATGTGCGCAGGGCGGGTTTGGGATGCGAGATACGAGATTCGGGATCCGGGATGCGAGTTTCGGGGTTTTCCACTTCCGGAACGGACACTGCCTTGCCGGAGGTGTCGTAGTCGCAAAAGACCGGCCCGTTGGTCAGGCACATTTCCCCTTCGGGAAGTTCCTTGTAGATGAGATCGAGCTTGTCGTGCGAGAATTCCGAAGTCTTGAAGACCGGCAGGAGCGGGCCGCCACGCTTGGCGGACTCGTATTCCACGCCCTGCTCCTCGACCATCAGGATATGGTGGTCCGCGCCGCCGTTGCCGCCGGTGACCATCTCCATCTCCAGCGCCTCGCCGGGTTCGAGCGTGATCCAGTCCCCGACCTCGCATGCGGTACCGCCCTTGTAGTATTGGCGCGACTCCGCCGCACTGGTGTTCCATATGTTGGAGGGCACGATCTTCCCCGAGAGGTTGCCTCTGCGCCAATCCATGCCAAGGACGATCTTCCCGTCCACCTTAACCACCATGAACTCGTCGGCCGCCGCCCAGAACCGGAAGGTGATGCCGTTCGTGTGCGACGCCGGGCACACCAGTTGCCCTTCGTAGTGCAGCAACCAAAGCCCGCCGCAGGCATCCTTGTCGCCAAACGCCGCCGGGGCGAGCGACGAAAGCGTCACCGGAACCACGAAACTCGTGGCATAGAGCTTGTTAGGCGAGCGGTAGTAGCGCGAGAAAACGCCGAAATCCCAGCCGCGCAAAAGGAACTTGTTGATCTTGTTCCGCCAATCATGGCCATACAGGTCCGTGGACCACAAGGGCTTGCCCCGGCGGTCGCGCTTAATGTCGTAGAAGGTGCCCACAAAGTCGTTGCCGATCGATTGCGTCGTGCCGAAGAGGGTGGGTTCGCTAAGGTCGGGCATCGTGTCGAAGCCGCCGCCGATTCCCTCGCCTAGGCCACCGCCCAAGCCGCCACCGCCTATTTCCGGGAGCTGGATATCCGGCATGTTGACGGGGTTGACCTTGGCCAGGATATTCTGCGCCTTCTTGGGCCGGGCGCTTTTCTTCACCTTCGGCTTCGGCTTCTTGAGCTTCATCTTGGGCCGCTCGACCGCCTTGGGCGGCTCGAACTCGACCTCCTTTTTCTTCACCACCGTGAAGACGACAAGCATGCCGGCGAGAAAGAAAA